>DASXUQ010000018.1 GCA_036504735.1 bacterium | reverse complement strand
GCGCCGTTTGGAATACAGCACCTTCCTTGGTGGCAGTGATCGCGAATTTCCGAACGGGATACTCTGGGACAGCGATCAGCATACCGTCTGGCTGGCGGGGACCTCAGACTCACATGATTTGCCCGTAACCCCCAACGCTCTAGTACCAGACGATCATGGCGTGGAACACGGCTACGGCTTCTATCTATGCTACGACCTGCCTGAAGACAGTGCGGGCACTGCGCCAAAACCTTTACCCGTGCCGCAAACCTTCTCCCTGTCTACTTTCCCCAATCCCTTCAACCCCACCACGACGCTGTCCTTCACACTGCCCGCACCGTCCGAGGTGAAGCTGGAGGTGTTTGATGTGCTGGGGCGGTGTGTGTATCAGAGGGAATTCGGGAGGATGAGTGCGGGGGAACAGCGGTATCGGTTTGAGGGATCGGAGCTTTCTTCGGGGGTGTATTTTGCGCGGGTGGCGGCGGGGAGCAATGCGCAGGTGAGGAAGATGGTGATGCTGAAGTAGGCACTCTCAGGAAACTCCTTCACGTCTCTCCTTCGCCTTGTCATCCTGCATTTGTCTTCAAATGCAGGATCTCTCGGGGAGCAGCATCAAAGAGAGATCCTGCATCCCGCGGACGGCTGCAGGATGACAAGTAAGGGGGACGCCATGGACTGCGTTGTACTTCTATCGCATTAAAGGACAGAGAAAAGGCGAACCGCAGGGCTCGCCTTTTCTAATCTATTGCCGGGGCAGACGTCTATTCCTGCCGTTCCTTATCGCGCAAAATCTTGCTGGCTTTTTGAAGGCGCTTGCGTTCGGCAGGGGTCAGGCCGTCCATGCCGACACGGTTGATCTTGTCGAGCAATTCATCCACCTCGCGGCGAACCTTGTCCAGTTCAGCTTCTTCTCGGCGGCGGACCGCTTCATCGCGGGACTCCTTCCATGCTCCCATGCCGCGCCGGGGCAAAAAGGAGCGGCGCTTCAGATAGAGATAGCCAATCGCCATACCGCCCAAGTGGGCAAGGTGGGCGACGCCGCTCTCGCGCGAAAAGCTGGAAAGAAATTCAATCGCGCCGAAGATCAAAGCAAACCACTTGGCCTTGAGCGGGATAATGAAATAGACATAAATAATATTCTCCGGAAAGAGCACCGCATAGGCGGCCAGCAATCCGTAGATCGCGCCCGACGCTCCCACGGTGGGAACGGTGGAGTGCATATTGAACAGCGCATAAGAAAGTCCGCCGCCTAGTCCGGTCAGCAGGTAATACTTGAGGAACTCCTTGGAGCCCCATTCCTGCTCAAGGATCGAGCCGAACATCCACAGCGCCAGCATATTGAAGAAAATGTGCCAGAAGTTCGCGTGCAGGAACATGTAGGTAACGATCATCCAGATCTTACCCGCAAAGAACGCCGCCGGAATGAGGCCGAAATTGTAGGAGAGCAGCCCCTGCAGCTTGAAGATTTCCTGCACCGCAAAAATGGTCACATTCGAGAGGATCAGGAAGCGGACGATCTCCGTCCATCGCATCCCCATATCCATGTATGCGAATCGTAATCGCTGCACGAGTTATTCCCTAAAAGTCGGTTAGCGTTTAAAAGACCTGAGACGTGAGACTAAAGACGTGAAGGAAACGATCTCGAGTCTCCAGTCTTTGGTTTCGAGTCTTTCCTATACCTTCTCTGCCTTGTAATCCTTGCCCAAACGGGCGATCCAGCCGTGAAAATTGTGTGGAAAGCCCGAGTCGGGCAGAAACATGTAGGGACAATAGCCGGTAATCACGCGGATACCATTGTCCCTGCAGAACTCGATGTCTTCAGGGCTTAAGGGAGTCTTACCCGCGCCGAGGTGGATCCACACCCGGGAGATGCCGGCAGCGGCACAATCCCGCACGGCCTGTCCGGTGTGCCTGTCCGAGGTCATCACCAGCGCGGCCCCCACGGGAGGAACAATATCCTGCACCCGCGCCGCGCACGGCAGATCATCATAGTTCGACGTGCCCGGATTCACCGGCACCGCATCATAGCCGTGCTTCCACAGATCGTGGAACAGCTTGTGCGAGAACGATCCCGGCTTGCGCGATGCGCCGACGACGGCGATCCGCTTCTGCGCCAGAAAATCCCGGATGGACTGTTCGGTCGTCATGGGTGTCCCCTCAGCGAATTTCCATTTTCCAAAGGTAATTGAACAGCGAGTTGTGCTCGCCGCTGCGGATCATCACCCGGTTTTCCCCCCGTACCAGCGCGCCCGACAGCGACCATTCTTCATAACGCTCTTCATCGGCGGCCTGAGTGGTATAGGTGGGGCGGTAGCCATCAAGGAAGGTGTGTCCGTTGACCGTCACCACCACCTCCGCTTTGCCCGTCAGACTAAAGGCATAGCGGCGGCTGGAGCGGTACAGATAAAGCCGCAAGGTCAGCGGCGATTTGGGATCCGCGTCCGGCGGCAGGGCAAACGTAAACTCGATATAGTCCCCGCCGACTGGATTGCGGTTCGGGTCCCCCTCAGCCAGCTCCCAGCCGAATTTGCCGGACTCGGGAATCTGGCGAATCTTCGGCCCCAGGGCAGCAGACGGATGCGCGCCGTCATCTTCGAAGTAAGCCCCAAGCTGCCAGCGAACTCCGCCTGAAGCAACCGGCTTGCTGCCGTCCACCTCTGCCGCCGCATGAAACAGCCGGACATAAAGGCCGCGGACCGAGGGCCGCGGCTGTGTCGGCGTAATCGAGATATGGATCGGGTCGGGTGTTTTCCACCCGGCGGAATCCCCGAAGCTAACCGTGTATGAGCCGAAATCGCGCGAGACGGCCACTTTGCCATCGCCCACCGGAACACTATTGATCAGAATCTTTCCGGCTATCGGCGCAGTCTCGACGGCAAGCTCGCTGGCTACGTTTTGGGTATTCAGCGCAAAGTAAATCGACTGCAGCGGCGAACTGCGGAACATGCTGACCGTCTGGTCTGCCGGATCAGAGGTATAGCCTGTCAGTTCAACCCGCACCACGTATGTTCCGGCAGGCAGTCTCAGACTGGCTGGCGTGGTTTGAGGCTGTTCCTGATCATTGACAAAGACCTTGGCCCCCGGAAGAGAGGCTGCTACTTCGAGAACTCCAGTTGTGGACTGCGGTTCCACGACTTCGGTGGGTTGAGCGTGAGTTTGAGGCAGAGGCTCGGGTTGTCCCTGCGGCTTGATCGCACCCGTGTGGGGTGTCGATTCCGGAGGGGAAACCGGCGTCTGCACCGGTGGCAAACTTGGCAGCTTGTCGGTTATCGGTGGTGTCTCGGCAACATGCCGCAGGGCATGCGGAGCCAGCAGGCGGAAACGGACGGTATCCGTCCGGCCTTTTCGCACGTCAATGACTTGGGCGGTGGGGTCACATTCGAGTGTGTCTAACTTGACCATCACTGAATGCTTGCCGGAGGACAGGGACTCCAGACGGCCATTGGTCCGGGTGTCGGTGGGTCTCAGGTCCACCCACACCTGTGCCCCGGGAGGATCCGAGGTCACGACCACGGCTCCATGTCCTGCCGGCCAATACTGGTCATAGACCAGATAGCCGATCATCGCCACGACGAGCGCCGCTAATGTCCAAACTGCAACACGCATAGGTTCAATAATATACACTTATTCGGCAAAATCGCAATCCTTACAGAAGCAAGCTGAAACCGTGCCATTCAGTCAGTTTCCCCAAAGCTCGCGGGCAGCCACGGGACGAGGGGCAAAGATAGTGTGATGTTCATTGACATTCCGAGGTGAGATTCGTATTTTGTAAAGAGTTGCACTTATGAGGAAGCGATATCGACATGTGTGCCAAAGAGTCCTCGGAATGGTATGCGAGATGGTTTGATGAAGACTATCTTGCCCTGTACGCGCACCGCGATGTGAAGGAAGCGCAAGACTTTGTGGAAATTATCTGGGCGAGCCTCGAACTGAGACCCGGAATCACCGTGGCCGATGTGCCGTGCGGTGCGGGCCGTCACAGTCTGGCCTTCGCGCAAAAAGGTGCGCGCGTGATCGGTGTGGATCTGTCCAGTATTATGCTGGCCCGGGCCGAAGAGGTGGCGGAGGTCTACTCCCTACCGCCGCTGTTCGTGCGCGGCGACATTCGGCATCTGCCGCTGGCTGCCGAGTATGACGTGGTGGCCAATATCTTTTCCAGCCTCGGCTATTTTGACAGCGAGGCGGATAACCACGCGGCTTTTTCCGAACTGGTGCGGATTCTCGCTCCCGGCGGAATCCTGATCCTCGACGTAATCAATCCCAACTATCTGCGCTCGCATTTCATCGCCCATACTCACCGCGAAACGCGGGACGGAGAAATGTCCGAACGCCGCGAGTTGGATCGGGAACGGAAACGGGTGATTAAGCATATCGAAATACAACACGGCAGTGTCACGCGCAAGATCAGCGAGTCGGTGCGGCTGTACGAGTCGCAGGAACTCGAACAGATGGCCGAAGACCGCGGACTCTCGGTGGTAGAACTCTGGGGCGATTATGACGGCAAACCGTTTGTGCCGCAATCGCCGCGACTGATTCTTTTTGCCCGGAAGTGAGCAGCGTGAGCAGAACCTCTTCGGCGATCCCCTTCGGCAGCTTAGGCAACTTCTCGCGCACATGGCATGCCATCATGCAAGGCCGCGTGCCGCACGATCTGTTTGCGGCGATGCCTGCGGATATGAACTCCTGCCGTATCGCAGCCGAGCGGCAGCGTGCGCAGTCACGGCCGTGGAAAGAACTGGCGGATCTGTTTGAGGCGCGCGGCAAGAGTTACGGCGTGCCATCGTCCACCCTGGCTCGCCTCGATGCGTTGCGGGAAGGCCGCGCGGTAATGGTGGTGACCGGACAGCAGGCCGGCTTCCTCGGCGGACCGCTCTATACCTTTTTGAAGGCTTACCACGCCACGCGCCTGGCCGCTGAACTCGAAGACTATTTGCATCTTCCCGTGCTGCCGGTCTTTTGGCTGGAAGGGGAAGACCACGACCTCGAAGAGGTCCGCCATGCACGGTATCTGGCGCGCGGCGGCGACCTCGGAGATCTGCGCTTTGAACCGACTGCCGAGCATAAGGGATTCATGGTCGGTCTGTACGGCGTGGATGCGGCGGCGCAGATCGAAGAATTGGCGGCGGCGCTGCCCTTGCCCAGCGATGAGGGGCTGACGCTCTTGCGTGAGGCTTACAGCCATACCACCCTGTCCGATGCGATGGGCCGATTGCTGGCAAGGTCACTGGGGCCGCGCGGACTGTTGGTGATTGAAGGCATGGAGCCGGAGTTGAAACGGATGGCCCTGCCGCTGTGGGAAAAGGTGCTGGACCGCGGGCCGCTGCTGGGCGAGATGCTGCGGACACGCTCCGAAGAATTGAAGCAGCAGCAATGGGTCACGCCGCTGGAACCGACGCCGGACTCCTACCTGTTCTATCTGGCGGGAGAAGATCACATCCGCCATTCTCTCTCTTATGACGGCAAACTGCGGACTCCGGGCGGACAGGCCGAAACGCTTACGCACCGGGAGATCAAAGCGCGCGTGCGCGCGGGCGAGGTCAGTCCCAAAGCGGCCTTGCGGCCCTTGTATCAGGATGTTGTGCTGCCCAGCGTAGCCTACGTGGCGGGTCCGGGGGAACTGGACTATCACGCGCAGCTCACGCCGTTGTATACTGACTTAGGTGTTGCGGCGCCGTCGCTCTTCCCGAGACTCTCCGCCACGCTGCTCGATGCCAAGACCGCCAAGGCCGTGGAGAAGCTCGGAGTTACCTACGACAAGCTGCTGGGCGAGGACAAGCAGGCGCTGATCCGCGAACTGCTGCGGGAGGAAGATGATCAGCAAACGGCGCAGCTTTTCGATCTGGTGCGCTACACGATTGAAGCTCTCTATGCGCAGCTTAGGCCCGCGCTGGCGGAGATTGATCCGACGCTGGACGGCGCGCTGCACGGCGCGACGGGAAAGTCTTTGCATCCTCTGAATGAACTGCAGCAGAAGACCGAACGCGCACTGAAGCAGAAGTACGGAACGCTGCTGGCGCGTCTCGATAAGACGCTGACGGCCCTGAAGCCGGAAGGCAAAATTGCCGAACGGGTGCTCTCGACGGGATACTATCTGGCGAAGTTCTCTCCGGAGATGCTGTTGGAAGCGCTGGATCAACTGCCTACGGAGTTGCGAGAGCACTGGGTGATAGAGATGGAGCAGGGCTAAGCCCTGCACCTGTGTCGCCTGCTCGGCGGGGGGCGGGGGTCTGCCAGCATCCGCCACCACCACCCCGCTATGATTCCGGCGTGTCCACCCCGTGTAGGGGCGGGTTAAGCAGAAGACGCCACACCTCAGTGGATGCAACATGCGCAACCCGCCCGTGATGATTCCGGCAATAGGCAAGACGGGAGGGTTGCGGCAGACCTTAACCCTCCCCTACACGACAATGGCATGGGTATCGCCTCTGCCGTAGGGGCACGACATGTCGTGCCCGTCTTATCGGCCGCAACGCACCCGTCTCGCTCAATTTAAATTATGCACGAGAAACAATACATGGCATTCAATAATCTTCACGTAGATGTTTTGGCATTTGGGGCGCATCCGGATGATCTGGAATTGTCGTGCGGCGGGACGCTGCTGCGGATGAAGTCACTGGGTCACACCGTGGGCATGGTGGACATGACACGGGGTGAGAAAGGCACGCGCGGCACGGCAGCGATTCGCGCCTCTGAGGCGGCATGCGCTAAGAAAGTCATCGGCGCGGACGTGCGCGAAAATCTGGACCTCGGCGATATGACCGTAAAGGATACTCCCGAAGGCCGCCGCGCGGTGGTGGAGTGCATCCGCCGCCACACACCGAAGATTATCATTACCCATTGGCTGCAGGACCGCCATCCCGACCACGAAGGCACGTCGGCGCTGGTAAAGAACGCCATGTTTCTTTCCGGCGCGCGCAACTTCGAGGCCGAAGGCGAGCCGCATGTTCCCGCGCGGCTGATGTATTTCCCCTCCCATTGGATGCCCGAGGTGAATGTGTTTGTGGACATCAGCGAGTTCTGGGAGCAGAAGCTGAAGGCGGCGCAGTGCTATAAATCGCAGTTCTTCAATCCCAGTTCCACCGATCCGGACACGCTGCTCTCGCGCTCAGGATTCTTTGACGATCTGGAAGCGCGCTTCCGCAATTTCGGCCTGCAGATCGGCGTCAGGTACGCCGAAGCCTTCTGGGTGCGGGAAAAACTGCGGATTGACGATCCGGTCGCCTTTTTTAAATGATGAGCGAGGAACGATGAACGAGGAAACGAAGAAGGCCGCGATGGACGCTCTGCTGGCCAGGCACGGCATTGCGGATTACAAGTGGATTGCGCCGCAAAGCATCGTGGTCTCGCAGTGGGTGCGGATGAAGTGCATGTACGGCTGTTCCGAATACGGCAAGAACGCCTGCTGTCCGCCCAACACGCTCCCCGTGCCCGAGTGCCGCACCTTTTTCGATGAATACAAAACGGCGCTGATCTTCCGCTTCGAAAAGAAAGTGGAGAAGCCCGAGGACCGCAAGCTGTGGTCTCGGCAGGTCAATCAGGGGCTGTCTAAATTGGAGCGCGACGTGTTTCTGGCCGGCTATCAGAAGGCCTTCCTGCTGTTTATGGATTCCTGCCAGCTCTGCGCCGACTGCACCGCCCTGCGTGCTGACTGCAAAAATGCGGTGATGGCCCGCCCGGCTCCCGAGGCCATGGCGGTGGATGTCTTCGCCACGGCCCGCGCCAGCGGCTACCCCATCGAGGTTCTCTCCGACTATAATCAGGCGATGAACCGGTATGCGTTTCTCTTAGTGGAATGATGGCTTTATGAAAATCGGTATTGTCTGTTATCCGACCTTTGGCGGTTCTGGAGTGGTGGCTACCGAACTGGGGCTCACTCTGGCGGAGCGCGGTCACGAAGTGCACTTTTTTTCCAATGCGCGGCCTTTCCGGCTGCCGGGATTCAAGCCGCGGGTGTTGTTCCACGAAGTGCCCGTGGTGCACTATTCCCTGTTCGATCACACGCCGTACACACTGACGCTGTCCTCGACCCTCTACGAAGTTTTCGAGCTGCACCAGCTTGATGTGATCCACGCGCACTATGCGATTCCTCACGCCGCGGCGGCTTATATGGCCAAGCAGATGACCGGCGGCAAGCTGCCGTTTGTCACCACATTGCATGGCACGGACATCACACTGGTGGGCTCCCATCCGGCCTATGCGCCGGTGGTGAAGTTCACCATCGACCAGTCGGACGGCGTGACGGCGGTGTCGCAGGATCTGGCCCGGGAGACGCACGACCTGATCGGCGTCACGCGCGACATCAAGGTGATTCCCAATTTCGTAAACATGGAACTTTACCAGCACCGCGACGGCTGCGAGTTCAAACAGTTCTTTGCGCCCAACTGCGAGCCGCTGATTGTGCACATCTCCAACTTCCGCCCGGTCAAGCGCATTCCCGATCTGATCAAGGCCTTTATCAAAGTGCGCAAGGAGATCCCGGCGCGGATGCTGCTGGTGGGCGACGGCCCCGAACGTGCACGGGCGGAAATGGATGCCCGGGCGGGAGGAGTGCTGGATGACATTTTCTTCCTCGGCAATCAGGTGGCGGTGACGGATCTGCTGTCCATCGCCGATATGTATTTCCTGCCCTCGGAGACCGAATCCTTCGGTCTCTCCGCGCTGGAAGCAATGGCCAGCGAATTGCCCGTGGTGGCTACCCGTGTGGGTGGTCTGCCCGAAGTGGTGAGCGACGGCGAGACTGGATTTCTGGTTCCTGTCGGCGATACCGATGAGATGGCGCGGCGGCTGATCGAACTGGCCGTCCATCCCGAAAAGCGCCGCCAGATGGGTCTGGCCGCCCGGGAGCGCGCCGCCACCTTGTTCCCACGGGACAAGGTCGTGGCGATGTACGAGGATGTGTACAAGGAAGTAACTCATAAGAAAAGCTGAAACAGAATATGGTGTTAGAGATTTGTCTTATTTACAAAGGAGACTGTAGATGAACCGGAAGGCTAATGCCGTGTGGAACGGCGATTTGAAGGCGGGCAAGGGTGTGATGTCGGTGGACAGCGGCGTGTTGCAGAACGCGCAGTATTCCTTCAGCACGCGGTTCGAAAATGGAATCGGCACCAATCCCGAAGAACTGATTGCCGCCGCCCATGCGGGCTGTTTTTCCATGGCGCTGTCCGGAGAATTGACCAAGGCGGGGATGACTCCCGAAAGCATCCACACCACGGCCACCGTGACACTGGAAATGCTGCCGCAGGGTCCTACCGTAACCGAAATCCATCTCGACGTCACCGCGCAGGTTCCCGGTGTGGACAAGGACGCTTTTCTGAAGACCGCCGAGGCCGCCAAAGCCGGCTGCCCGATCTCGCGGCTGCTGAACACCAAGATCACCATGAACGCCAAATTATCGTCTTGAACGCACGAAAGGCACGATCATGATCCAGCATATCCCGGCGACCAGTCGCCACTATCAGGATTTCGGGTGGTTGAAGACCTATTGGTTGTTTTCCTTCGACACCTACCACGACCCTTCCAATTTGCGCTGGGGAGTGCTGCGTGTGTTCAATGATGACCGGGTGGATGCGGGACAGGGCTTCGGCATGCACCCCCACCGCGAAATGGAGATCGTGACCGTGGTGCATTCGGGTGAGCTTTCCCATGAGGACAGCACCGGCGGCAAGGGCGTGATCCGCGCCGGGGAAGTGCAGCACATGTCGGCGGGCACGGGGATCATCCATTCGGAATTCAACCACGGCAAGGAGCCGGTCAGCCTTTATCAGATCTGGGTGCTGCCCAACGAGCGCGGCGTGCAGCCGGGCTACGAGCAGAAGATGGTAGGCGCGCCGCAGCCCAATTCCCTGCTGGCGCTGGCGTCGGGCGAAGGCGTCAGCGGTGCGCTGACCATGCATGCCGACGCCACCATCTATCAGGGCAACCTCAAGGAAGGCCGCAAGCTGGACTATGACACCGACCCCGCGCGGCGCGTGTTCATCTACGTCACCACCGGCAATCTCAGTGTCAACACCGTCAGCTTTTTGAAGGGCGACCAGGCGCGCGTCAAGAGCGAGAGCAAGCTGACGCTCGAAGGCGTTGCCGACACCGACTTTATGCTGATTGACGCCGGTGTGGCGCTTTAAGAAAGGATGAAGGCGGAAGGATGAAGGATGAAACAATCCCTTCTGCTACTACCCCGCACCCTCCGGGTGCGGGTGAGAGCGGCGGCGGGAAATTCCTGCTTGAAACCCATCGCCTTACTCTGCGTGAACTGACCTTCGACGACACGGACAGCCTGTTGTCTATTCTCTCCGATCCGGTGGCGATGCGGTGGTATCCGCAGACCTACAGCCGCGAGGAAACCCGGGGCTGGATCGAACGCACGCGGGCCAGCTATGAGAAACATGGCCACGGCTTCTGGGCCTGCATCTTAAAAGAGAGCGGCGGGTTTGCCGGCATCTGCGGCATCCTGCAACAGACCGTCGAGGATGCGGAGGAGAAAGAAGTCGGCTACCTGTTCGTGCGCCGCCTGTGGAATCAGGGCCTGGCCACCGAAGCCGCCCGCGCCTGCTTTGAGTACGGCTTCAACATCCTTCATTTTCCGCGTATCATTTCCATGATCCGCCCGGAGAATCTCCCTTCTCAGCGCGTCGCCCAGAAAAACGGCCTCGTGCTGGAACGCGAAGTTTTCTGGAAAGGGTTTGTGCATGGAGTGTGGGCAAGAATGGAGTAAATAATGATTCGAACTGGAATAGTCTCAACCACACACGTAGACAAACACGGGGATCGCGTATCTGAAGAGGCGCTGAGGCAGTTGGCCGAGGCATGGAACAGCCAAGGGGGGCCACCGAATGGGATAGAGCATGATCCGTCCGTTCCACCGGTAGGGCGAACTGTATCCGGCAAAGTGGTGCCCACAGAGGATGGAGAGTTCGCTCTGGTCGCAACTCTGGAGTTCTTTGAGAGAACAGAAATGGTTGATGCTGTCGGACGGCACAAAGCTGATAAGAAAGAGCGGAGACCAAAGCTCTGTTCCGTTCTATGGGTGCGACGACCCGCCGGAGTGGATGACATTGTCAACGGACAAAAATAACTTTGCAGACTCATATAACGGCACCGACTACTTTGCGGACCTCCATGCGGCGTCCGAGGTGAAGTTTAAGGCACATTGGTCGTTTCGCAAATCTATGTTGCCTGATCCGGAGTTGGTCATTACCTTGAGCAAGGCAATCATAGAGATACTTGCTTTGAACAAAGTCTCTAAGTTAATTGTTGACCACGTTGGCCAGAAGCTTGCGGACCGAGCGGCGGATGACTTAGCGAAATTCTACGATCTGGTCAAGATCGCGTGTCTGAACCTTGCCAAGCATGCGATTCCGAAGAACCGGCCCATCACCTACGTTCTGGATGTTCCGGGCGTGCCCGAAGTACAATTTGTTGCCACCACCTCTGATCCAGTGCCCTTCCTCGATGCTATCTATGTGCCCCGGTTGCATGAATGCATGTCACGAGCGTCAGAGTTGGCGCGTTGGCTGGGCGCGGTCAAAGTACAGTTCCTTCTGAGTTCGGATGGGAAGTGGGATCTAAACTATTTGCTCACCAAAGATGGTGCCGTGGTGGGAACGCCCGCGAGCTTCGAGAGGCAAGTGAGAAAGCTGGAAATGCTCACCAGACCCTTGGATTATGGCCAGGTGAGTGAATAGATCCGAGGCGTGAAATCCTAGCCAGAGGGAACCGAGATGCTAATTGAACAACCGTGGCTACCAGGAATTCTATTTGATCTTTGCGAGGAAGACATGAGTAAAGGCGAAGTGATCATTGCAACGACACAAATGTCGCGGCATGGGTTTTGTATTACGCGCGACTATCTTGAGCGCGCATCCCAGGACATCAGGCTCAAGGGATGCATGCCGATAGATGTCGAGCACATTCATACTGTTCCTCCCATTGGAAGAATTGCTGAAACCAGGGTCGTTGCTCTCGATGACAATGTATATGCGTTGGTCGCAAAGCTCGAGTATTTTGAACTGGAACGACCGTATGTGTTGCCAAGTGGTGACCCTGTGGTGTGGAGACGGGTTAATGGGCCATCGCATCCTTTCGCTTCAGACGCCTCACCACCAGCAATTCTGGGGATCCAATATGACCCGGTCAATATTGATTCCGAGGACGACTTGCAATTCATCAAGGCCGCACTCCCAATGGACGGCGCTGCTGTCTTTAGTCCTTTCAGCAGAAATGCAAGAATCCCAGACCCAGAATTGATCATTGCCGTCGGAGAAGCACTTGTCAAGTTGTTCCTTGTCAAATATGTTTTGAAACCTATTGCGGAAGAGATAGGAAGACAAATATCGGCAGAGTTCGGCGTATTCATGCGTTCCACAAAAAGCGTATGTGCGAGGTGGGCACAGCGTGCAATACCTTTAGGAAAGTGTAGGACATATATTGTGCATATTGCCGGAACCCCGGAAATTGACTTGGCAGCCGAGACGGCTGACGTGGACTTGTTCCTAGGGGCGTTAACAGAAGAAAAGACCGGTGAGGCCATCCGACACGCTCACGATCTGCACCAACATATTGCAGCCACGAAAATCCAATACCTTCTCGACGGCGATGGCCATTGGAAATTTAATTACTTGTTGACAAGCGAGGGAGACGTAATTGGAACGCCTTTGAGCTTTGATCGACAGAAGCGCCGCTATGAACTTTCGTTTTCGCAAGTCTCCGATGACCCGGATGCCACTGGCAGTGAATAGAACATCAGGAGGTTTAAGCTTGTTTTGAAACTGAAAGGGCATCGTTCAGAGAGCGGGCTTGGATTTACAAGTAATAGATTTGTCTTTCATTCTTTACATAAACACATTGCGGGCAGGCGTGGGCGCCTGCCTCGGCGAGGGTAACGGAGAACAATGAACATCAACCCCAACATTTTTCGCGAGTATGACATTCGCGGGGTCGTCGTGGATGATTTGACCCCGGAAGTGGTCGTGGCTTTGGGCAAGGGCATCGGCACGCTGCTTAAGCGCAAGGGCGCGCAGCGGTTCACCATCGGGCGTGACGGGCGGCTCTCCAGCGAGCGCATTGCCAGCGATCTGAAAGACGGCCTGACCAGCACCGGCATCGAGATTACCGATGTCGGACAGTGCCCGACTCCGGTGCTCTATTTTTCCGCGGCGCACCTGTCGATGGACGGCGGGATCATGATCACCGGCTCGCACAATCCGCCGGAGTTCAACGGGATAAAGGTCGCCTTCGGCAAGGCCGCCATCTATGGCGAAGAGATCCAGGCCGTGCGGCAGTTGATCGAAGCCGATGATTTCGACAAGGCCTCGCCGCTGCCCGTGCGCAAGTACTCCATCCTCGACCCGTACGTGTCGTGGCTGACCACCAATATCAAATTCGACCGCGCCGTGCGCGTCGGCATCGATTCCGGCAATGGCGTCGGCGGGCTGGTCGCGCCGAAAATCTTCCGCGAATTGGGCGCGACGGTGTTCGATCTGTACAGCGACGTGGATGGCCGCTTCCCCAACCACCATCCCGATCCCACGGTGGAAAAAAATCTTGTGGATCTGAAGAAGCTGGTGGCGGACAAAGGTCTGGATGTGGGTGTGGGGCTGGATGGCGACGCAGACCGTCTTGGAGCGATTACCGGCAACGGCAAGGTGCTGTGGGGTGACCAGCTCATGGTGCTGTTTGCGCGCTCCATTCTGCGGCAACAGCCCGGCGCGACAGTGATTGCCGACGTCAAGTGCAGCGAGAACTTCTTCGAGGACGTGCGTAAGCACGGCGGCAATCCCATCATGTGGAAGACGGGCCACGCGCTGATCAAGAACAAGCTCTGGGCGGAAGAGGCGGTGCTGGCGGGCGAAATGAGCGGCCACTTCTTCTTCGCCGACCGCTACTTCGGTTTCGATGACGGCATCTATGCGGCCTGCCGTCTCGTGGAAATCGTCAGCCGCCTCGATCACACGCTCTCCGAAGAGCTGTCTGATCTGCCGCCGACCTTCAGCACGCCGGAAATTCGCGTGGACTGCCCCGATGAGGTAAAGTTCGCGCTGGTGGACAAGGTCAAAGCGGAATTCAAAAAGATGGGCGCCCAGACGATTGACCTCGACGGCGTGCGCGTCAAATTTCCCGACGGCTGGGGCCTGGTGCGCGCCTCCAACACCCAGCCGACGCTCGTGCTGCGTTTCGAAGCCAAATCGCAGCAGGCCTTGGATCGCATCATTGCCGAGTTCAAGTCGCTGCTGGCTAAAGAAGGGTTTGAATTGAAAGTTTGAGATTGCCGAACAGGGTGCATAAAACAAGGGCGGGTCCAAAAGGACCCGCCCTTGCCGCATCAGTGACGCCACGATCAAAGCTGCTTTGCGAACTACTCCGGCGTCACGTCAACCACCTCAAACATCCCACGTCATGCCGCGTATACTCATCCAAGTAGAAGTAGCATTCTCATCTGGTCTCAACTTTTCCACTCGAGCACATGAATTCCGGTTCCAAATCGTCTAATTATAGTTTCCGAGAAATCAACATGTTGAAAATCAATTTCTAAACTGGGCCTGATGAGGTGGGGACAAATCGGGTGCGCGAGGCGGACGCGATTTCGGGCAGAGACGATCTATGCCGGATAACTTATTGCGGATTATATATTTATCTATGAATTACCGCTCGTGTCGGTCACCAGGCAAAAAGAGGCGTTTTTGCATGGTGATTTCGTGCCTCTCTTCGCAGACATACTCTATGCGTTCTTCATGTGCCGAAAACCGCCGGATTCCGGTTGTGAAAGGGTTGGAATTGATGTTTTAATTGCAGATGTTTAAACAAGATACAGTTAAGCAGCCCGTTTCTTTTGACCGTTGAAAGCGGGCGCGGCTCTGCCCATGCGGATTTTCAGGAAGTTGTGTTAGGGTCTTGATAACATAGTTGATGGTATTATATTTGTAGTGTTCTACCCGTACTGGAATTGAACCTACTCCCAAGGAGATCGTATGAACCGTCGTTCGTTTGTTGTTATGCTGGCCATCGCGGCATTGTTGCTGCTCGGAGCCTTAACTGCCACTGCCGCGGTGCGCACCGTGCTGACGGAAGGCTTCACGCAATGGAACTGCGGCCCCTGCGCCGGCTGGAATCCAATAGAACGTCAGGTGGTGGAAGCCATGGGGCGCGACTCCGTGCTCAACATCAAGTATCACGTTTCCTGGCCTGCCCCCAATAACGACGCGATGTACTTGTGGAACACGTCGGAAGTCAACACCAAGATTACGTATTACAACGTGACCGGCGTTCCGGATGGCTGGGTGGATGGCCGCACGGAAATTACCCGCAGCGCCTCCGGCTTCCGTTCGCAGATCCGTACCGCCCGCAATGTCCCCGCGCCCTGCACGATCGACATCGAAGCCAGCATTTCCGGCGAAACCACCGTGCAGTTCAGCGGGACCGTTACCGCCACCGACAGCGCGCTGGCCAACACTCGTCTCTACGTGGTGCTGATCAGCGACGTGGACAGTCCGTCCCCGCATGGTTCCAACGGCGAGACGTCCTTCGACAACATTTTCCGCGATTTCTATCCCGATGCCGCCGGCCAGACCATCACCAGCGTGCCCCTCAACGGCACCCTGGATTTCTCCGGCACGCTCAATAAGTCAGCGGCCTGGGACACGGACAGCATGTCCGTCGTCGTTTTCTTGCAGGACTATGCCAGCAAGTACGTGCATCAGGCGGCGTGGGCCCCGGTGCTGAACCTCTGGCAGGTTCAGACCTCCTGCACCGATCCCGTTCAGCTCATCTCGGAAGTGAACGGTGGCGAAGTGGATTATACCATTCAGCTTTCCAACCATGGCCGCAACAATGACACCTACACGGTGTCCGTGGGCGATGCACTGCCCGGCGGCTGGACGCAGACGATTGAAGCGACCGATGTGGCTTCCGATCCGACCAGCATCGACGTGCCGCTGACTTCGGGCGAAGCGACGACGCTAACGCTGCGTGTGAATCCCAACGGCCACGGCGGCAGCGCCAACCTCGCGGTGAATATCCAATCGCAAGGCAATACCACTACCACTGCGGCGCTGGCCTTCCGCCTGATGGCGGGGCTGGACGTCCTGCTGGTGGATGATGACGGCGGCGCCAACAATGTCGAGACCTTCTACACCAACGCTCTGCAGGCGTCCGAGCCCAACCGCGCTTGCGGCTGGTGGGACCTCCATGCCGGCGCACTGGACGAGAATATTCTGCCCGCGATTCCGATGTTGATCTGGATGACCGGCGCTTCCCCCACGGGCAACACGCTGACCGCTGCCGAGCAGTCCACGCTGGAAATGTACGTGAACAACGGCGGCAAGCTGTTCCTGACCGGCCAGGGCATCGCCTTTGACCTGCGGACGTCGTCCTTCATGACCGACGTGCTGCATGTTGGCCATTACCTGCCGTTCCCCACGGGACACAATGTCACGGGAGTTTCCGGCAACGCCATCAGCGACGGCCTGGACCTCGCGGTCATCGGCGGCGACGGTGCGAGCAATCAGACCCGTCAGAACAAGATTCATGCATTGGATTCCTACGCCACTCCGATCTGGAATTGGCAGGGTGTGACCGGTGACACGTGCGCCGCGGTGCAGGTGGAAACGCCGGTGTACAAACTTGTGTTCATGGCCTTCGGCTTCGAAGCGATTTCCAGCGCGGCTAACCGCAATGCCGTGATGGGGCGCATCGTCGACTGGATGCTGGGCCCGGTCGCGGCCGATCCGCGCACGGTGTCCGCTCCCAACGAGTTTGCCCTTGCGCAGAACTACCCCAATCCGTTCAACCCCGAGACCGTGATTCCTTACGCGTTGCCGTTGCGGGCGGAAGTATCGCTGCGGATTTTCGACGTTCTGGGCCGTCAGGTGGCGGTGTTGGCGTCAGGTCTGCAAGAACCGGGAGCTCATGCCGTGACGTGGAATGCGGCGAAGGTGTCCAGCGGTTTGTATTTCTACAGCCTTGAGGCTAAGGCCGGAAGCCAAACCTTCCGGGCCACGCGCAAGCTGATGCTTTTGAAGTAAGTAATCTCTGCTTCATGATCCGGTCACCTGTGGCCTTGCGGCCACAGGTGCCGTTTCGTGAGCGGTCGCTCCTGCCTGAAAAGAAGGGAGATGGACCGCCCACGAAACGGACAGACTCCCGCCCGTCGAGCACGAGCGGCGACACGAGATCATGCACTTAACCTGGGAGGGCTACACTACCATGATGCAGTTGCTACGACCAATCCTCCATCGCTTGCGCCCATCCATGCTGTTGCTGGTGGTCGGCGCGGCGCTGTTCCTGTGGGGCGCGACCCACACGGCGGTTGCCTGCTGGAACTATGTGGAGACGCAGTGTTTCAGTACGGATCCACTTCCCCAATACTGGGGACCCAACGGCTGGTCGCACCCGGCCAATTCCGGCCGCTACTGGCAGCGCTATCCCAATTATCCTTACGATTATGTGCCCAGCAACGTAACCTCCTGGGATTGGCAGCGGGTGTACTATGATCCGCAGCACATGTGCAACGACCAGATCGGTCAGGCCCTATGGTGCGCCGGATTTCCGCGCAGCAACGACCCCGCCTATACCACCTATCCATCCTGGGACAGCGCGTACGTCACCTACGGACCCATTGATCTGAGCCAGGCGGTGGCCGGCGGATGCAGTTTTTATCTGTATAATCGCTCGGAAATTGCCCATGATTCGGTCTTTTGGGGTTTGACCACCGCGCGCGTGATTCGCCAGAATCATGACAGCATGTACATTGCGGGCGTGTCCTCGCAGATCATGCAGGGGATCGATTTCCAGCAGCGGATCATGGATTTTTCGCGGCTGCACCGGGTCGGCACGCTGGATACCGTATCGCTCCTGGGCCGGTCTCAGGTGTGGGTCTTCTGGCGTTTCTGGAGCGACGGCAATGCCAACCGCGACAAGGGCGCCTTCATTGACAATGTGTCGATTTCGTGGGATGACGGCGGTCAGGACTTGGGAGCGGTCAGCGGAGCGATCTACAAAGATTCCACGGTGAATGTCTTTCCTCTGGCCGGGGACACCAGTTATGCCAAGCTGACATTCCAGACTTGCGCCGGCGGAATCCAGAATTATGCTCCGTTCCGGGCTGTGGTAACGGTGGACACATCGGTAGTGCTCGACACCATAATCACTACGGCCGAGCAGGGCACTACCTACGAACTCCTTACGCACCCCTGGATTCTCTCGCCCGACACCCATGTGGTGCGGCTGGTGCTGGACTCCATGAATGTGATTCCCGAGGTCAACGAAGCGAACAACGTCGCGACCTTCACCTATGTCGTGCCGCAACCGCATCCGCCGGCAGCCTTTGCGTGGGTGACACCGCTGGACAGCATCGAATACGGCGATGAAACCGCCACGCTGCGCTGGGAAAGCTACGACGATCCGAACAATCCGTCGACGCTGGCATTCTATTCGACGACGCAGCACACCGGCTGTCAGGGATTGCCCGTGGAAGGCGGCACCGGTTTGCCTGTGGCAGATGGACCTGATTCTCTGGTCTGGAACCTCACGAGCTTCAATTATGGCCGCGTGCTGAATGTGTTCGTGCGGATTCATGATTCCTACAACGATACCTGCATCTATGCACCGTATCCCGTGATCCGCCGTCGCACTCCGACCGCGGTAGGTGACCATGGAACCAGTGTCATTCCCGATCATTTCTACCTCGATCAGAACTACCCCAATCCCTTCAATCCCGCGACCGATCTGCGTTATGGTGTGGCCAAAAGCGGCCACGTGACGCTGAAGGTCTTCGATCTGCTGGGACGGGAAGTAGCCGTGCTGGTCAACAGTGAACAAAGCCCCGGAACCTACACCGTGCCGTTCAACGGCGCGAAGCTTCCCAGCGGACTGTATCTGTATTCGCTGTCGACCGCCGAAGGGACGCAAACCCGTAAGATGATGTTGATGAAATAACCCACACCGGGGCTATGAATCAGGCACAGGCGGCGCGCAAGGCCGCCTGTGCCGTTTCGCAACGGCCAATGCGGTCGTGGCGCAGCGGATAGTCAGCTAACTTCAGGGGAGTAACCTGAAGATGCTGAACGGTTCGCACTTGCCAAGGGGTTTCTACTTGCGTATCTTGTCTACCGGGGAAGGTACGCAGACAACCGAGATAATGCTTTTGAAATAAGAGCGAAAAGAGAATCGTATTGCGGTAATATTTTCGCTTCTTTCGATGTTTCACAATTGGGAGGGCTACTATGATGGCGATGCTAAGACGAATCCTCCGCGGCGGGAGGGGTTTTGTGGGATGGAGTATGCTGCTGGCGGCGGGTGTGGTGCTCAGTCTGCAGCCGCACGTGGCGCAGGCGTGTTGGAATTCGGTGCTGTCCCAGTGCTGGGATCAGGCTCCGTCGAGCCAGTGGCAGGTCGCGACCAACCAGACGGACCGCTGGGGGATCCAGAACCGGTATTTCGATACCCATATGTGCCAGAACGATATCCATGCGGCCTGGATATTGGGGTTCCCGACGACCAATGATCCGGCGTTCACGCCCTATCCTCCCAATTTGGATACCTATTTGACGTGGGGTCCGCTGAATCTGGCACAGGCGCAGGCGGCGGCGGCGTCTTTCTGGATGTTCAACCGCTCCGAACCGGCGCACGATTCGATCTTCTGGGGCGCGGCGACTACGCGCCAGCTTACCACCCAGAACATGATGATCGCAGGCACCTATTCGGGAGATATGAACACCGACTGGGAATTGAAGTACATCGACTTCGCGCATCTGCGCAATCCGGCGGGGGACACGATTTCCTATCTTGGCCAGCAGACGGTGTATGTCTTCTGGCGGTTCCGCAGTGACGGCAATCCCAATCCGGCCAATAACCAGCCGCTGCGTTTCGGCGCGCTGATCGACAATATCAGCCTCTCTGTCGATGACGGGGGAGTCGATTTGCAGGCGCTGCCCGCCTCCCTGCTGCGCCCCAACGGCGAGCCCCACCTCACCCCGGTGGAAGGAGACTCGGCGATGGCCCGTTTCAGTTGGATGTCCTGCAGCGGCGGCACGGGCAACTATCCGGACTACCGTGTGAGGGGCGTCCTCGACAACGGCACGGTGGTGCTGGACACGGTTATCTCTGGCGACTCCGCGGGAGCCTCCCACATCGTGGACACCCGCCCGTGGGTGATGGTCGTCGACACCCACACCGTGCGCTTTGTGGTCGATACGCTGAATCAGGTGGGCGAGACCGACGAGACCAACAACGTCACCGTCATGCAATATGTGGCGGCGCCGATCCATGTGGTCCAGTTCAACTGGATCACCCCGTCGGATACCGTCTATTCGGGCCAGCAGACGATCACGCTCCGTTGGAACGCGCAGCATAATCCGCGCATCCCGGCCACGGTAAGCCTCTACTCGTCAACGCAGTCTTCCGGGTGTACCGGGGCGGCGATTCCGGATGGCAGCGGCCGTCCTGTAGTGGATGGCGAAGACTCTCTTTCGTGGGACCTCTCGCAATACGGTTGGGGTGTTCCCCGTTATGTGTTCATTCGCTGGCATGACGCCGCCGTCGACTCGTGCATCTACGCGCCGCGCACGGTGATCCGGCTGGACGCGGATGCCCGGCAGGGCGGTTTGATTCCCGAGCGCTTCTACCTCGCGCAGAATTATCCGAATCCTTTCAATCCCGCCACCGGCTTGGAATTTGGCGTGGCCAGAAGCGGGCATGTGAGCCTGAAGGTCTTCGACCTGCTGGGCCGGGAAGTGGCGGTGCTGGTCAACGGTCAGCGCAGCCCCGGTGTTTACCGCGCCGAATTCGACGGCAGCAAACTGCCCAGCGGTCTCTACCTGTACACCCTCCGCACTCCCGAAGGCACCCAGACCCGCAAAATGATGCTGCTGAAGTAAGTCCTTCGCAGGCAGCCTCCGAATAAGCGAAAGCCGCGTGACGAACAATCACGCGGCTTTCTGTTTCTCGAACTCTATGGCCGGGTCAGCGGCGGGCGATGAAGAAGAGGAAGTAAACGTTGGCCAGCAGCGCCAGGCCGCTGGAGACGGTCATGATTTCCGTAAACAACTGCCATGCCGAGCCATTGACAATCACGGTGTCCTCGGGCTTGAGCGAGGGGATCAGCCGCTTATCGCCGGTCTTCAAATACTTCTTCAGATTGACTTCAATGACTTCGCTGGTACTGCCTGTTCCGCCGCGGACGACCTTGACATCCGTCAGCCGCGAGCGGCCTTCCGGTCCTCCCGCCGCCGAGATCAGGGTAATCAAATCGGTGGTGGCCGGCACAAAGTACTGCCCGGGTTTCAACACGCGCCCCCACACGTTAACCCGCATCAGCAGTTCATTGGCCTGCCCGAGGTAATACTGGTTGCCTTCCCCGGCGGATTTGATCACCGAGGGAGTGGTCTGCTGCACCTGTCCTTCCTGCTTCTGATAGGGCGACGGCTGTTGCGCCATCGCGGCCACCGGCAGGAAGAAGGCTGCATGCAGAGCCAAAAAAGTTATCGCCACCGTATAAAATGCTCGACGAGTCGGCATCGCTCCTCCACTCGAACGCTATGGTTGGTATGAAAAAGTCGTGAACGCCGCCGCACCGGCCAGCGAATCGGTGTGGGCTTCATTCACGCGGTTACAGATGACATTGACTTGGCAGACATAGGTGCAGTCGCGCACCAGCGATGCGGCAATGCCGCGAAAATCCAGGGTGATACTCGCCAGGGTTTCGTAGCGGTGAATCTGCTGGAACGTGACCAGCGAATCCGGCCCGTAATAGTGCGAGTAGACGCGAATCATGTCGTACAACGGCCGGTCATCTTCACTGCCGGGCGTGTACACATAGTTTAAGGTATACACCTGCGCCGCGGCCCGCTCCGCCGACAGCGTGGTCGGATTGGCCAGCAGACGGTAATAGAGGCGCGGGGACAGCGTCGAGCGGTTTCCCGCCGAGTCAATCGCCTGAATTTCCCAGTAAAATCCGCGCGATTGTCCGGTCGTCTCATCCGGCGCCAGATTGTCCTGGCTGCCGTCATTGGGATTTTCCCCCCGGTCAACCCAACTGAAAATACTCTGTCCCTCGGGCAGATCCAAACCCACGCGCAGGTCTTTGATGACGTAGTGGCGCAGGGGATTTTGCTCGGTTTCGGAGATCCGCCACACGCGGTAGGTGGTTACATCCGATTCCGGATTGGCGTACCATTCGAGGTGCACCCAATGATAGTCGCTGTTCGGATGGCCCAGATCATTCTGCACCGGTTCGGCGCGGATGCCCTGCTGCGCGTACATATTGTCGGCGCTGCGGTCCACCCAGCGCGGAGCAGACGGCGCCAGATCGTCCTTGCTGCTCTGATCCTGCCCACAGCCGGAGAGCAGCGCCAGGGCAAGTACCAGGCCTGCCGCCGTGGCGGAAAGACTCTGTCTTGTGTTCATCCTTTGTCCCTCAGCGGATTTTGAAGGCCACACTGACCCGGTGAGTGTTGCCCAGTTCGCGAGACAGGTACGCATAGTCTACGGTCGCGCGCCAGATCGAGAGGCCCGCCCCGGCGGTCCATTCCCGTCCCCAGAACCCGCCGCGCAGCGCCAGCACTTTTTCGAACTGATATTCCAGACCGTAATGGTTCGTGTGCACCCAGCGGTATTCCGTATCATAGCTCAAAATGAGCTTGCTGCTGCGGCCCGGCATCTTCTGAATAAGCGCCACACCGTTACGGAAGTTGGTGGGAATCGCGTCCTTGTTGCCTTCACCCCAGTCCACCGCCGTCCGCGTCAGGTCCTGCACATTGAAGCCCCACGCTACCTGCGCCTTCCATTTATCCCACAGGAGATCGGAGAGCGGAACGCGGATCTGGCCGCCGCCATCCACGCCGATTCCCGAACCTTTCGCGCCGCCCAGACTCTGGTTGATGATCTTCACATTGGCGCCCAGCGGAATCTCGATGGGAATCTGGAAATAGGACCAGCCGAAGTCGATGGTAAACTTGTTCAGCTTGGCAAACGTCAGAAAGACGGCGGATTCGTTGTCGGAAAACTGTCCCTGAGCCGCGCCGCCGGTGGCCAGCAGATATTCCTGCACGGACAGGGTGTCGCCGTGCAGAATCCGGTTGGACAGCGCTGCGTAGTCGGGATGGCGGCCAATGCCGGAGACTCCCAACCGCACATAGTTCAGCGAGAACACCGCGCCGCTGACGGGCAGCGTCAGTCCCGCCACGGAGTAGTTGGCCAGTCCGTCGAACAGATCGGCATACATACCCGCCGCCTGCACGCCGCTGACATACCCCATACCGGCGGGATTCCAATAGAAGCTCATGGCATCATCGGCATGGGCGGTCATGGCGCCGCCCATGGCTACGCCGCGCGCTCCGATGCCGATCTCGAGAAATTCGCCCGCGTAGCGGGCCGCCTGCGCCGCCGAAGAGAGCAGCAGGGCGAGGCAGAGGAGAAGCAGAGTTTTTTTCATCAGCGCACCTTTGCCAGCTTAACCATCTTCTCCACTTCGGTCTTGCCCTGTTTGGCCCTTAACCGCGCAAAGTAGACACCGTTGGCAACCTCATTGCCGCGATCATCACGGCCATCCCAGGTAATCTCCCGGTAATTGGCCACGGCGCGTTCTACTTCCCGCACCGTGCGGATGTAGCGGCCCGACACCGTAAAGATCTTGCATTCCACGAAATTGTCGGCCACATCCGTGAGCAGGTAGGCGATGGTGGTGGTCTTGGGGAAGGGATTCGGATAGTTGATCGCCCACTCGATGCCGAACGCGCCGCTGACCTCGAACTCCACCGACGTGCTGTCCGCCATGCCCGTATTATCGGTGGCGAACACCCGCAGTACATGATGGCCGGGGTCGAGATTGGGACGGATCAGCGCGCTCATGGCCGCATTCGACACGAGGCTGTCTGACCAGACAATCTGGCCATCGGGCAGCGTGTCGCCGTCAAGGATAATGCCGAACTTGCCCGCGCTGCGGTCGATGCCGGAAGGGTCGGTCAGATTAGCAAAGATCTGCGGATGGCGCGGCAGGATCGAATGCGGTGTAAAGTGCATGCCGTCGACCGAAATCTGAATCTGCGGCCCCTGTTCGTCATGATACCGGAACAAGGCGAAATTCCCGAGGTCTGATGCCGTGCCGGACACTTTGCCCGCAAAGCTGATAATTCGCACACCGCGTGAGAAGGTCGTGTCGCGGTGAACGCCTTCTAAAAAGAGATTGTCGAGCTTGCGCCAGGCGGTGGCGACATCCCGCCTTTCAAACAACGCCAGTTCGGACAGTTCCAGTGAGTCGCGCACAAAAGAGAAGTTCAATGAGACGTTCGCCACGCCTCCGGGGACCAGTGCATCGCTGGAATCGGCCAGCGTCACGCGGAATACATACACGGAATCACGCAGGGTATCCGGCAACCCGGAGCCGGTCTGGCTCAGACCGGAGTAAGACAGTTGCGCCAGTTCGCCGGCACTCAAGGCGCGCGGCGCCGTGTAAATCAACGTCGTGGAATCCACCGGCAGCGACCCCGGCATCACCTTCAACCAGATGGTGTCCGCAAGTCCCGGTTTATAGAAATAGTGGAAGGCGGTGCTTTGCGTGGTCCGCGGCATGTACGTGCCCAGCGCGTTGGTCGCCGGAAACAGATTCGGCATGACCAGCGTGGTGGTGTACGTATTGTTGGACTCATTGATTTCGGGCACGATGTTATCCGGGTCCACCATGAGGGTAATCCGGTAAAACTGTGGCCAGAAATAGGTCGGAATCAGCGTGTCGAACAAGGCCGCATGCGCCGAAATATTGTTGATATGGATGGTCGTCGCAATCGAATCGAGCACCACGTGAACGGTGTGGTGAGTCGCGTCGGTGTAAGTGCAGTCATGCACCGCGGTCATTCGCACCGGAAGGTCATCGACGTTGCGCGTGAACGCGCTGTTGGTCGATCCCAGCGGAACGTAATAGGCCGGCTCCTTTCCCGCGACGGGCTTGGGCGCCACACCCGCGCTGCTGTTGAGCAGATAATCGTTGCGGGCTTCCAGCGTCAAATTGTAATCATCGGTGGACACAAATTCGCCCCCGGTCGCTGGCTGCACAAAGAACTGCATGCGGTACGAGCCGCCGTAAACCGAATAGGGTCCAAGGTCCGGTGTGCGCCACAATCCCGGCTCCTGTTCGACAAGGTCCAGAGTATCCAATGTCACCGGGCCCTGCGCCGGACGGAAAACACCGCGCGCCTTGACCCGGGCAATCCCTCCCGGGTTCATGAGATTGACCTGCACCTGAAATGTGGAATCATTGGGGATGAAACCTTCGATGTTCCCCAATTGCACATTGCGCAGAGGCAGCAACTGAATCGAAAAGACCTGCAAACCGGTCAGGCTGTCGGCCAGAAAGAGCGGCAGCGTGCCGATGGCGTCCTGCGGCTGAACTCCGGCGCTTCCCTGATTGACCGCGTACACCACCACATGGCCCTGCAAGGTGTGCAATCCCGCGGAAATCGGTACAGGCAGGTTGGAAAACTCGCGCGTTGTCACCTGCTGGGGAAAGGCGAGGTCAAGATTGAGGGCGGGTACATGGGAGGTCTGGACCGGAATCACAATCGCCGTGTCTTCTCCATTGGGCAGACGGTAATGCTGCAGATAATAGGACAATCCGGCGCCATTGTAGGGTAGCAGATAGACGTCGGTGGGTTGCCCGGCAGGGTCCCACGGCAACGTGCCGCTGACCCGCAACGTATCTCCCAGATGCACGAGGCCGGTGTTGGCATGCACATCATGCCACGTCTGCTGCGGCAGCGCGAGTTTGACTCCGGGATCGCCCAGCAGCGTCATCATCATCATCATCGAATACTCGGAATCGCCGATGGCGAGATAGTCGCCCATCGCCCAATTGTAAACTCGCCGTCCCCAGAACCGCGTCTTGTTTATCTGTACGATTTCGCCGAGTGTCAGCCCCGGGACGGTGGCGCAGAAGTCATACAGATACTGCTGCATGGTGCGTCCGGCATTTGCCCAACCGACGCCCGTGGAACTGTAAACTCCGATGCCGCCCACCGGATCCAGCCGGTTGTTCTGGGCGAATTCGAAAGCCTCCCCGAGCACGTCGGCCTGATTGATGGCATCGAACGCGCCCACGTAACAGGTAAAATTCGTAATAAACGGATAGGCGCGGCGGTTGTTGAGCTGGCGTACGCCGGCCACATCCATCAAGTTGGTGCCGCTCCACACACCACCACCACCGTGCCCGTTATAGTTGATCAGCACCGCGCCGTTGCGGAAGCCGTCGCGCAGCACGTTGGGACCCTGTCCGGAGGGCAGACTGTCGAGGTAGACGCGCGACACGTTGATCTCGTCCGGCATCGTCTGAATGGTCGGTTCCGAGTAGCCGCCGGGGAAATCGAACTGCGCGTCTTTCTTGTCGGCCACCGCCAGCATGGTGCAGTGATACAGCGAGTTGTAGGCCGTGCGGGACGGATCTTCGTAGGCGATCAGCTTTCGGACATACGATTCGAGTTCCGTGGCCGAGCGGCAGGAAATGCGGCCGACGGCGATGTCCGGCAAAATGTCCCACGGAGGACCGGAGACGCAGCCGAACAGCATATCCGCCGCGGTGGCTCCGTACTGGGTAGTCAAAGTATAGAGGCTGGAAATCAGATCGCCCTGCCGCGCGCCGCTGTACTTGTTTTCCATCACGCCGTCTCCCACGAGGCAGCAATGCGTGGGACGCACCGCCCAGTGTTCATAGGCGTACTTCAGGAAATTGCGGATCGCTTCCGGGTTGACGATGCCGTCATTGAACTGCTCATAAATCTGTGAGACTCGAATCGTATCCACCGAGCCGTCGAAGGTCACGCGGCGCAGACTGTCCAGCCGCTGCAGCCAGGGGGAAGCCGCCGGGTCATTGGCGAAACTGTCGTGATAAATGATCAGGTAGCGCGCGCCGTTCAGCGTCCGCAGATCACGGTTGGAGGTCTCGGGCACAATCGCCGCGGGATGTTGCGGATACCGGTCATCGAACAGCGCCATCTGATAGGCGCCGTCGCTGATCAGTTGGAAGCGCGCCGCCCAGCTTGGGCTTTCATCCGCCGGATTGACACGCCGCACCAGCACATTGGTAAGCCGCGCATGGTCCAGCTTCCAGACGGAAATGTTGCGGGTGGCAAAGCCGCGGATTTCAAAGGAATAGGTGTCGCCGCGAGTTGTATCGAACGGGAAATAGATGGATCCGTCGTAAGAGGCACGGGGCGCGCGGGCATAGTCGATCTCGAACCAGTTGACCATGACCTTGTCGTTTGCGCCCGCCAGACCATCGCCGGGAAGAGACACGGAAATGACATTATTCCCCTGCTCCAGCGTTCCGGCGGTGATGCCGACGCCCGCCGTATCCGTGGGACGCGTCTGCAAAATAATCGGCGTCTGGTTCTTCCATACCGGAAAGTTATCCCTCTCGGTAATCTTACCGCCCTGCAGTCCGGGAGCCGTCCGCCCATTGACATACACAATGGCCCGGTGGTTGCCCATCGGCTCGGCGTCCGAGAAGGTATACCCTTGCAGGCAGGCCCGCACGGTCACATTGTACAGAGCCTCGGGGCCCGACGTGGCCGGAAAGGGAAGATAGGCCAGGAAACTGCGTGAACTCAGGCCTTCAATCGGCGTACCCCAGAACCAATGGTCCTGGTGGATTCCCAAAGGACCGTTTGCCAGCAACGTTTGAGCGAACTGAGAGGTGCTGGCCTGCAGGCGGTCGAACTTCCAGTCGGCTTCGAAGTGCAAGGACGTCTGGACATTGGAGATCTGATGCACCTGCTGCGGCGACCAGTCGGGATGATAGGTTCCATCCTCATTGGCCAGCCGCAAACCGGGCTGACCGTCTCCCCACGACAGCCAGTAGACATTCTCATTGGTCCACGGGTCCTGATAAAAGGACGGCGAGAACGACTGGTAGGTCTGTTGATTGGGGATGCCGTAGAAATCGAAATAATCGCCGTCATCGAACCGGTTGTCTTCTTCACCGGAAAAGTAGATGGGGACTTCGTGCCCGCGATTCTTGAGATGCACTTCCCGCGCGGTGATCTGTTCGACGGGACATCCGGCAAAGCGCAGATCCGTGGCGGTCACGCGCACAATCCCGCGCTGGCTGACGATGATCTTCCAGCGGGGATGCAAGGGGTCGAAATCATCGAGGCGGTTCCGCCCCGACGCGCCGCGTCCTTCAAGGGCTTCAGGCATGCGCGTCGCCAGTGCTGTGGGCGCGAGCTGGCCGAGCATCTTGCGCAGCATGTCGGTTTCGGACGCCTGATCGGGAATGCGGCTGACGGCCGTGGCATTACGCGGCATGGTCACCCGTACCTTAATGCGTTTGACCACGTGCGCTACGCCGCGCTGGGCGTCCACCTGTACGGGAAAAATATTCAGAGACATCAGCCGGTGGCCGCGGTAAACGCCGGCCTCCTGTACACTGACCACCTGCGGCGGCCACATGCCGGAAATCAGCGGCGTGCGGGAGGCGCGCTCGCTCCAGGACAGTCGTTCTGCGGGCGAGTCGAGGGCCTGTCCGCCGCGCGTGCTGTCCGAAGCCGGAGGCGCATCTACCATAATGTCCTCGGGAGTGGCGATCATCTCGCCAAGCAGCCGCGTGTCGGCCTCCATATCGACGACTTGTGCCGTGACTTTGCCGGGCAGACAGTCCAGAAGCTGGGTAAATTGCGGCAGGGTCGGGACACCGGTTTTTTGGCAGGGATCCGCGCCGTTCATCATGACGGCGGCAATCCGGTGCGTCACCGGGTCACGTTCGAGCTGAATCTCCGGACATTTCCATTCCAGCGTCAATTCGCCGTCTTCCTGCCGCAAAAGCTGCAACGCAGCGCGGGTAGCGGCGGTGGACTTTTCGGCGTTGACGGTTTTGGCAGCAGGGGGAGCTGGGGGAGTCTTGCGGGCGGAGGGCAGGGCGCTGAGCACCGAGATGCTCCCACCAATTAGCAGGAGCAAGAGAAATGTAAATAGGATCTTACGGGTGGGAAATGCCATAGAGTTTCGGTCCCCGACAAAAAAGTTCGCTAAGCTACGCATGCCGTCAGAGAGCACTCCACCGGAACCCTGCCCAAAGGCAGCGTCCGGCGACAAGCATTGGAGTTTCTACTGACGGTACAAACAGCTTAGCGAACTTGCTATAAAGCCGACTCCCTGAGATTCGTTTCAAAATAGGAAAAACTTTCCAGTTTGTCAAGCCTCTTCAACTCCGCAAGTGCTTGGTTTTCCGCCAACAGTAAACATGACCCTGAATAATGGATTAATTAGCAATTCTTGCTCCAAGTCACAGGTTGGGGAAATTCACGTGCAGTGGACCGCTCTATCCAACGGGTACATTCTGTGCATTTCTGTCTCTCAAAATGCTACGGCTCCAAGAGGATCGGTTGCCTCAGTCCACAAGGTTTGTTATATTGCAAAGTTACAGTGCATTGCCGATTCGGTAGGCCTCTGCCCGAGCTTGATCGTGTGAAAACAGCAGGATCGTCCCGGACGGCATTGTCGAAAACCACATGCCTCTCTGCCGGCCGCACCGCATGCGCCGTCGGCCACACCTCAACCCCCACCTTCCCATGTCCCAGACACAAGACACCACCGCCAATCCCGCACCGCTCGGTCTCTTAGGATTCGGCATGACCACCGTCCTGCTCAATTTTCACAATGCCGGTTTTTACGGTCTCAGTTCCATGATTTTAGGCATGGGAATCTGGTACGGCGGCGTGGCGCAGATTATCGCCGGCGCCATGGAATGGAAAAAGGGCAACACCTTCGGCACCGTCGCCTTCACGTCGTACGGACTGTTTTGGATTTCACTGGTCGCCATGTTTGTGATGCCCAAGCTGGGCGTGGCCGATGCGCCGGATGCCACCTCGCGCGCCGCGTATCTGTTCATGTGGGGAGTCTTCACGTTGGTGATGTTTGTCGGCACGCTGCGCCTGAACCGCGCGCTGCAGGTCGTCTTCAGTTCACTGACCATTCTATTCTTCCTGTTGGCCTGGGGCACCATCGCGGAAAATGAAAGCATTATCCACGTCGCCGGCTGGGAAGGCCTGTTCTGCGGCCTGTCCGCCATCTACACCGGCCTCGCGCAGGTGCTGAACGAAGTCTACAAAAAGACGGTGTGGCCGCTGGGAGCAAAGTAAGCATAACAGGCGAAGAGACCCCCCTTGGTCCCCCCTTATTCTAAGGGGGGAGACCTGCCCCCCCCTTAGTCCCCCCGTAAACGGGGGGAGACCCGATGGCCCTTCCCCCTTTGAAAAAGGGGGAATCAGAAGGGGGTTCTTGAAGCAAAGCACCTTCCAACATCACCCTTCATGAAACTTTTCTTCAACCGGAAATAATCATGTCCCTATCTCTGAATACCACCAATGCCTACAGCGCCAGAGTGGGCGCGCACGGCGTGTCGACGGAGCAGATGGATCAGCTTGCGCCGCGAATGCACGAGGCGATTGCCGATCTGAACCGCCACCATGACATGGGCACCCTCGAGTTTCTCGATCTGCCTTATGACATGGGCGCGTATCTTTCCAGCCAGCAGGCGGCGGAGCATTTCCACGGTATCGATAATTTTGTGCTGGCCGGAATCGGCGGCTCGGCCCTCGGACCGGCGGCGATCTTCAATGCGCTGGCCCACCCGCTGCACAATCTGCTCTCATGGGAAGAGCGCGGTGGCCGCAGCCGGTTCTTTGTGCTGGACAATGTGGATCCGGACCAGGCCTGGAGCCTGCTGGATTTCTGCGAGCCGCGCGATACGGTGTACAACATTATCTCCAAAAGCGGCGCCACCGCCGAAACCGCCGCGGCCACGCTGCTGATTTTCGACCGCCTCAAAAAAGCTCTCGGTCCGCAGTGGAAAGAACACGTGGTCTGCACTACCGATCCGCGCTCGGGTGATCTGCGCAAGCTTTGTCAGGAAGAAGGATTGCCGACGCTGGATCTGCCGACGGCGGTGGGTGGGCGGTTCTCCGTGCTGAGTCCCGTTGGTCTGTTTCCCGCCTTCTGCCTGGGCTTCGACGTGTTGCAAATGCTGGATGGCGCGGCGGAAATGGCTGACCGCTGCCTGAATGATAACCTTGCCGAAAATCCCGCCGCGCAGATGGCCGCGCTGCTCTATCTGTTCGATACCGCGCACAAAAAGCCGATGCACGTGATGATGTCCTACGCCAACTCCGCCTATCTGCTGGCCGACTGGTTCCGCCAGATCTGGGCCGAATCGCTGGGCAAGGCCAAGGATATCGACGGCAAGACAGTCAATGTGGGACCGACGCCAATCAAGGCGCTGGGCACGACCGATCAGCACTCGCAGGTGCAGCTTTACATCGAAGGCCCGCACGACAAGGTGTTCCTGTTCCTCGAAGTGGAGAAGTTCCGCACCGCGCTGCCGTTGCCCGCCATCTATCCCGAAGTCTCCTCGCTGAACTATCTGGGCGGGCAGTCGATGAACAAGCTGATGGCCGCCGAATTCGCCGCCACGCGTGAGGCCCTTGCCCGTCAGCAGCGGCCTTCCCTTACCATCCGCTTCCCGCGCCTCGATGCCCGCAGCGTCGGCGAGTTCTTCATGCTGCTCGAAGTCACCACTGCCCTTGCCGGCTCCCTCTACCGCATCAACCCCTTCGACCAACCCGGCGTGGAATTAGGCAAAGTCCTGACGTATGGTTTGATGGGTAGGAAAGGATTTGAAGAGGCGGCGGACGGGATTTGATTGAGGCGGCGGGTTCCAGCCCGCCACTCTGAAAAAAGAGGATTGCCGATTAGCCGGCGGCTTCCATGCCGCCGGGAATTAAGACGATCCGTTGCGGCGCAAACTGCCCCGGAGCACAGATTTCCCGTGGTGCACAGAGGCCGTTGGAACATGAGTCTCTGGTGTCGGCACAGTGGCCGTTGGAACAGATTTCCTGTGGTGCACGGAGACCGTCGGAACATGAGTCTCTGGTGTCGGCACAGAGGCCGTTGGAACAGATTCCCCGTGGTGCACAGAGACCGTCGGAACATGAGTCTCTCGTGTCGCGGCGCGGAGGCCGTTGGAACAGATTCCCCGTGGTGCACCGAGGCCGTCGGAACATGAGTCTCTGGTGTCGGCACAGAGGCCGTTGGAACAGATGTCCCGTGGCGGCACGGAGACCGCCTGAACAAGAATCTTCTGCGGCGGCACGGAGGCCGCCGGCTAATCGGGTATGCCATTTTGGTAAGGCGGGATGGAACCCGCCACCGGACATGAAAGGGGAAGCTGTTCATGGACCGTGTGCCTGCTGACCGTCTCGAGGCAAACCGGTTGTTCTTCGTTACCGTGTCCACTGCGCACCGTAAACCAGTGTTCACGAATTCGGCAGTTGCTCTTGCCGTTGTGGAAACGATGGCCTTTTATGCCCAGCGTGGCCAGGCTCCCTTGATCGCCTATGTTGTCATGCCGGATCACTTGCATGTGTTGGTCTATCCGAGATCACCGCTGACGATTTCGCGGTGGGTGGGACAGGTCAAGAGTTATTCGACGCACCGAATCGGCATCGGGACCTTCTGGCAGGAAGGGTGCTGGTCTGAGATCGTGCTGCACGATCGGTTTCTTCAACAAAAACTTGTGTATGTTCACGATAACCCGGTCAGGGTCGGTCTTGCCGAGAGTCCGCACACGTATCCTTGGTCGAGCGCGGCGGAATACTACAACGAATCCTTCCGAATCGTGACCCCTTACTGGAAAATCGCCTTAGACGGTTCGGCTGACACACATGACGGCACGTCTGGTGCGGCGGGTTCCAGCCCGCCACTCTGAAAAAAGAGGATTGCCGATTAGCCAGCGGCTTCCATGCCGCCGGGAATTAAGACGATCCGTCGCGGTGCAAACTGCCCCGGAACACAGATTTCCTGTGGTGCACGGAGACCGTCGGAACATGAGTCTCTCGTGTCGCGGCACGGAGACCGCCACCTCATCGGGTGCGCACTATCTGATAGTGTCTGGATGGCACCCGCCGCCCAATCTACAAGAGAAAACCACCTCATGTCTCTCCCCCACATTCACTTGATGCTCAATCACGTTCCGATGATCGGCGTGATTTTTGGAATTCTGATTCTGTTGTTTGCGAAGCTGCGCGACAACCGGGACAATATGATCGTGGGATTATGGATGCTGGTCCTCGCGGCGGTGTTCACTGTTCCGGTGTACCTGACCGGTGACTATGCGGCGAGCGATATCCGCGAGCACCCCACATTCGTGAAAGGGATGGTCGAGGAGCACGAAGACGCGGCGGTGTGGGCGTTCATCCTGGTCGGCGCGCTCGGCGTGGCCGCACTGTTCGGGTTGACCTTTGCCCACCGGCAGAAGAAGCCGCCGAAATGGCTGCCGGTTACGGTGATGATTCTGTCGCTTCTGACCGCCGCCACCTTTATCCGCACGGCCCAGCTCGGCGGCCTCATTAGCCATCCCGAATTGCGCTCCGGATTTGTTGCGCCGCCGTTTCTCGATGAAGACGATTGACCTTCCATTTTTCAACTCCGGCTTATGAATTCCCTTTTTGACGATACCGTCCGCGCTCAGATTCGCGAGCGCCTCGAAAAACTGACACCGCAGCACAAGGCGCAGTGGGGCAAGTTCGTGCCCGCGACGATGCTGACGCACCTGATTGATACCTTTGAAGTGGCCTTTGCCGAGCGGCCCGTCACCGTCAAAAAGGGTTTTCTGAATTCGGCGCTGGGCCGATGGATGGTGATTGACTCTCCTATGCCGTGGCCCAAGGGGTCGCCCACCGCGCCGGAATATCTGGAAAGCAAGCCGGGAGAGTTCGTACGCGACAAGCAACGGGTGCTGGCGTACGTGGACCGCTTTGCCAAAGGGCGTGGCCAGCAATGGGGCCGGAGTCCCGGCTTCGGCGATCTGACGCCTGAGCAGTGGTCGCGGCTGAACTTCCGGCACTTGAATCACCATCTCATCCAATTCGGTCTCTGAGGCTCCCCATGGCCATCGTCGCCGTTTCCATCGCACCCTCCGATGTGGGAGGCACCAGCCTTTCCCAATATGTCGCCGCCGCCGAGCGCGTGATCCGCGAAGACGGGCGCGTCACCTACCGCCTCGATCCGATGTTCACCACCATGCAGGGCGAACTTAGCGTCTGCTTCGAGATTATCGAGAAGATGCACGAAGCTCTGTTCGCGATGGGTTGTAAACGCGTGGGCAGCGTCATCAAGATCGACGACCGCCGCGATAAGGCCGTCCAGATGGAGGACAAGGTGCGCTCCGTAGAAGAGAAGTTGAAATGAAATATGTCTGCCTGCTCGGTGTTCTTTTGCTCGTGACCGGCTGTGCCGAGACCTTTACCATCACGCGCGGCTCGTATTATTCCGACTTCGAAGAGGCCAACCTGCAATGCATGGGCACCACCAATCATGTGCGGCTGCGCAGCGGGGCCGTTATCGATACCCAGCAGCTCATTCTTGCCGCCGACAGCGCCACGTGGCTCTTGCCGGATGGCCGGCGTCAGCGGATCCGCCTGTGGGAGATTGCGCGGATCGATAATATCAACCACCGGCGCGGCGCGCGCAGCGGCGCGTTTGTGGGGCTGGTGGCCGGGCTGGGCGGCGGCATCGCCGTCTCCTCGCAGATCCACACCCACAACACCCTGGGCAAAATCGCGGTCGGAGCGCTCAGTGGCGCGACGTCCGCCATCGGCGGCTTTCTCGGCGCCACCGTTGGCAGCGCCATCGGCTACCGCACAGTCATAAAATTCGATTCCACCCGCAGGATTCTTGCCGATACCCTGCGCTCGCCTGCGCGCAGCAGTGCCGGCTGGGCCATGCCCGGAGCATCCGACAGCACGCAGAAACGATAAGTCCCTACACCATTCCGTCGAGTCCCGGGCCTGTCGGTCTGGCGCTTGATTTCAGATTTTCAGCACTTCAGTATTTCAGGATTTTCTTCCTATGCGACTTTACGAACATGAAGGCAAAGTCTTCTTTGCCAAAAGCAAGATTCCTGTTTCGGCAGGCAAAGTAGTCACCACTGCCGATGATGCCGCCAAGGCGGCTGTCGAACTCGGCTTCCCCGTTGTGATCAAGGCTCAGGTATTGATCGGTGGGCGCGGCAAGGCCGGCGGCGTGAAAATCGCCAAAGATGAAGCCGAAGCCCGTACCCTCGCGGCGCAAATTCTGGCCCTGACCATCAAGGGCTATCCCGTTGAACGGCTGCTGATCGAGCCCGCGCTGAAGATCGAGCGCGAAATGTACCTCGGCGTGACGATTGATCGCGCCAACTACAAGATCGTGCTCATCGGCTGCGCCGACGGCGGCGTCGAGATCGAAGAAACCGCCCGCACTGCGCCCGAAAAGATCGTCAAGATTCCCTTCGAGATCGACGATCCCATCTACACCTATCACGGCATCGAAATGGCCAAGGCCCTCGGACTTTCGGGCAACGATCTGAAGGAAGTCGGTGCGATCACCGTGCGGCTCTTCAATCTGTTCAAGAAGCTCGACGGCAAGGTGGTGGAGATCAATCCGCTGGTGCGCACCGCCGAAGGCAAGTGGATTGCCGCCGACGCGCGTGTGGCCTTGGATGACGATGCTATGTTCCGCCATCCGGAACTGGCCGAGATGGGGATTGTGGCCCGCCACGAAATCGGCGAACTGACGCCACGCGAAAAGCAGGCGCAGGAGTGGGGCATCCCCTACGTGGATCTCGAAGGTGACATCGGCATGTTCCCCGGCGGCGCAGGCTTTGGCATTGTGGGCAACGATTTCATTCACCATTTCGGCGGCAAGCCGGCCAACTTCATGGACAGCGGCGGCGGCCCGGCTCCCGAGCGCATTGCCAAGATGCTGGTGCTGCTCGATGAGAACCCCAAGGTGAAGGCGATTTTCGGTGCACGCTTCGGCGGCATTTCCCGCTGCGATGATTTTGCCAAGGGCGTAGTGCAGTTCCTGCGCGAGCACGGCCTCTCCAAGCCGATGGTGGTGCGCATGACCGGCAACAAGTGGGAAGAGGGCCTGAAGATTTTCGCCGAAGCCCGCAACAGTTCTCCCCAATTATTCTCCCAGCTCGAATTCCACGGCATCGAAACCCCCATCGAAGAAATTTCGAAGAGAGCCGTGGAACTGGCGAAGACGGCAAAGTAGGTTCTTATGTCCCTTCCCCTTTTCACCGTAGACTCCTTCACCGAGGTGCCGTTCAAGGGCAACCCGGCGGGGGTGTGTCTGTTGTCCGAAGCCAAAGACGCGGCGTGGATGCAGAATGTCGCGGCGGAGATGAAACACGCCGAGACTGCGTTCTTGGTGTCGCGGGCGGAAGGGTATGATCTGCGCTGGTTCACGCCGGCCGTGGAGGTCAACCTCTGCGGACATGCCACACTGGCCAGCGCGCACATCCTTTTTCAGGAAGGGCGCGTCAAACCGGGCGAGCCGATCCGCTTCTTTACCCGTAGCGGTGAACTGAAAGCGCGCCGGGAAGGTGACATGATTGTGCTCGATTTTCCCACTCAGCCCGCACAGGAAATCGCACCTCCGCCGCACCTGCTCGAAGCCTTGGGCGGCGTGGAGCCGCTGTTTGTGGGACAGAATGATGACGATTACCTTGTCTGTGTCTCGTCGGCGGAGATGGTGAAGGCCCTGTCGCCGGATTTCGCCCAACTTAAGCGCTTTGATGTGCGCGGAGTCATCGTTACCGCCTCCGACAATCAAAGCGGCGTGGATTTCGTCTCCCGCTTCTTCGCTCCCGGCGCGGGGATTGATGAAGATCCCGTCACCGGCTCGGCGCACTGCTGCCTCGCCGTCTACTGGAATCAGCGTCTGCACAAGACCGAGTTCATCGCCCATCAGCTTTCCGCGCGCGGCGGCGTGCTGCGCGTCACCTTGGCCGGAGACCGCGTGCTGCTCGGCGGCCATGCCGTGACTGTGTGGAAAGGCAGCCTGCTCGCGTAGTTCGCCTGCGAAGTCTAACAAGGGAAAGCCCGCCATGGAAGACACCGCTAAACTTCTGAAACGCGTTCGCGTCGTCTTGCGAATCGCGCAGTGGATTCTGCTGTTTTATGTGGTGGGCTCGGGAGTGCGGTTGTGGTTCACACGCACGGAAGGAAAAGTATACCGCAACTGGACACTGGACCAGGCCCGTTATCCGCTGATTCGCGTATTCACCGATTATGCGGATAACGTGCCGCGCGAGTTGGCGCTGATGCCGCCGCCATCCGATGCCGCACTGCTTGGGGTGTGGGCGGACAGCGTGCAGGTTCGCACCGGGAAGGACGCGGGAGTTTTTCTTCTGAAGAACAACGCTGTAACTTGGGTGCGCAAACCGTCGGCACTGGTTGATGACGCCGCCGCCTTTGAAACGCGCCTTGCGGACACCACGCATAAAGGCGCGCGTTTCCCCTGCGGCTCAACCGAAGGGCGAATGATGGTCGTCAAGGATGACCCGAAGTATGAAAAAGCGCGCGTGGCGGAAATCATCGGCGCGCCGGAGCAGCCGCTGCGCTGGGGCATCCTGCACCGGCGTGTGGAGCTGTGGCGGCCACTTTGGGCTCATGTCAGCCAGTTTACCGAACATAGCCCTGGCGGCGGCCCCATCGATCCCCTCGCCGAGCGGCTGAATTGTTCGGTACAAGTTGGAGACCTGAAGGTCCGCGAGAAGAGCTGGTCGACGCGCCCGACCATTCGCGTGTCACTCGACAACGATCTGCTGTTTACATCACCCGGTCTGGATACGACCATGGTGTCGAAAGTGGACTGGGTGGACGGGGCAAAGGTGGAGTTTTATGTCTCTGCCATGGACAATATCTTTGCTGAAAGGTTAGGCGGTCATGGCTGGCCGTGGGGCGGATTTGCCTTGTGGCTGCTGCTGCTGGTGGCCAATGAACTTTGCTACCGCTGGCTGCGCCAAGTTGGCAAACCGCTTTCCGCGCCTGCGATTCCGGTGAAGGATTGACCCGCAAGATGCCTGAGCAAACCGCCGCCCAGATCCGCCTGACCTCCATACGCCGCTTCCGCTGGATGGTGGTGATGCTGATTTTGATCTCCGGGCTGGCGGTGGCTGCCCGCTATGCCCAGCACCGCATTGCCGATAACTATGGCCGCGCCACGCTGGCGCGGGAGTCCGCCGCGCTGACCCGCGAGTACACGCGCTTTGAAGCAGCGCGCGGTCAAAACCTGGGACTTTTTCCGCCACCCGCAGACACCAGCCGGCGGGAGATTTGGGCGGTACAACTCGGCGACGAGTTCGATCAACCGTCCGCCCTCTGTCTGGTGGAACACGGAGTCGTGACGTGGCTCCGCAAACCCTACGGCTTCGAAACGACGGCTGATTCGGTCACCGGATGGCTGACCGCGCAGCAGGATGCTCCCAAAACACTGACGGCTGAACGGTTCGGAAATTCGCGGATGCTGCATGCGCGCTTTCAGTCCGGGGATGACATCCACAGCCTGTGGCTGTTCAGCCGCGGCGAGGACAGCCTGAGCTGGGGAGTGTTGCTGAGTTCCAATGACGCGTGGATCGCCTTCTTCCGCAATCTTCAATTGTCGGCGGCGGTGGACCCCGCGGTCGGCTCTCCGGCGTGGGCGCTGCAGGATATGTTCGCCCTCCCGAGGTCCAACACCAACCGCTGGAACATGGGCGTGCGCGCCTTCCTGAACGACAGTCTGATCTTTTCCAGCAGCGATCTTGACACCACGCGTCCCTCCTGTACCTATGACTTCAATGGCCGCAAGGCGCAGTGCTATCTCTCAAGCTGGCAGGAAATTTCCACGCACTGGAGAATCATGCGGCTGGCCTTCTGGCCGATTCTGTTTCTGCCGCTGGTGCTGATTGTCCCCTTCTTCCATGACTACCGTCAGATCCACCACCTGACGGCCAACGATGCGGGGTCCTCTTGATCAATCCGCAGAATCCGGCGGGACCGCAGGACGCCGCCAAAGCGCAGATCCGCAAGAAAGCCAAAAATCGTTTTCGTGTGACGGTGATTCTGCTGGTGATGATCTCGCTGGCGGGTGGGTTCGTCTTATATGGACTGCATTTCATTCCCCGCATCGAGCGGCAGACACAGCTCAGAAGCAACTCGCTGCGTCTCTACTATGAGTATCTGCGTTATGAGGTGGATCAGGGCATCGGCGTCGCGGCCTCGCCGCCTCCAGCGGTTGCCTCCGCTCAGCAACTATGGGCCGAACAGCTTGTCTCGCATTTCGATCATGGGGCGGCGGTGTTTGTCAAGAGCGGTTCCGCGCTGACCTGGCCGCAGACACTCCCCGATTCCCTTTCGCGTCGGCAGGTGGAAACCGTGCTTGCGGCCCTCGATACCGCGACCCGTGTACCCCAGCCGCTCAAGTCTTTCGGGTCCGCCGGTCTCTGGCTGCGGGACTTCGACCATCAGGACGCCGACTACCGCATGTGGCTGGTTGCCGAATCCAAAAACGGCCTCAAATGGGGCGCGGTCTACAAGGCTGACGCCGACTGGATTTCATTTTTTAAAGACTTGGACACGCCCAAGGGGACGCCGCTCGCTTACGGTGGTCCGGCCTGGGAACTCAACGGCTCCTTTGCCCTGCCCACTTCGGGCAACCCCCAGTTCCTCACCGGCATGCGCGCCTATCTGAATGATAGTCTGCTGTTTGCTTCACCCGCGCTGGATATGTCCCGCGACTCGCTGCAATGGACCTATCCCGCCGGGCCGCGCATGGAGTTCTTCACCGGATCGCGCGACTTCAGCTATGCCAAGATGCGGATCTTGCTCGTAGCGTTTCTGCCCCTGATTCTGTTGCCGCTGATCCTGATCATCCCCTTGACCTTCTGGTACCGCACCGTGCGGCGACTCACGGATGAAGGATGAAGGATGAAGGATGAAGGAAAGACTGCTCCACATCCTTGGCATTTTTGGTATTTTGGCTTTTTAGCTTTTTGGCCTTTTCTTTGGTGACACCGGGTTGCTTCGTTGAAACACACAATGCCGGAGGTAGGTCATGAGACGCTCTTTGTTTTGCATCTGTTGCCTCGCCGTGGTGTCGTTGGTCTGTGCACAGGGATGGGAGGTGCAGCCTTGCCATCCAACGCTGAATGATCTGAACAGTATCGCGCGCGTCAGTCCCACGGTACTATGGGCCGTGGGTCAAAAAGGAACCGTCATCCGCACCGATGATGCCGGAGTAACCTGGGCCGCGCAGGCCTCCGGAACTCAGGCAAACCTTAGCGACATTTTCGCGCTGAACAGCAGTACGGCCTGGGCGGTCGGTGATTCGGGGACGATGCTGCATACGACCAATAGCGGTCAAAGCTGGGAGATGCACCGGGCCACGGATTTCCGGCTGGTTGCCGTGACGTTCACCAACGCGCAAAATGGTTGGGTTGTAGGCTACAGAGGCTTCGCCCTGCACACCACCGATGGTGGCGAGACGTGGCTGACGGTGTCCATCCTGAATACCGGTAGTGATCTCCACGACATCCAATTTCTGAACGACAGCCGCGGCTGGATCGTCGGCAGCGTTGGATCGCGCTTTTACACCTCGGACGGAGGCACGACGTGGATTGACCAGATGGGCACCTGGCAGACCGGCATTTTGTGGAGTGTGCAGTTTGTGGATGACAGCAGCGGGTGGGCGGCGGGCGATAGAAGCAAAATCCTGCATACGACCAATGGGGGCACAAGCTGGAATGATCCGCATTTGGGATATGACGGCAATGGTTTTGTCAGTGTAAACTTTGCCGATCCGCTGCATGGCTGGATCGCCGCCGACAACGGCACGCTGCTACGCACGGCTGACGGTGGAATCACCTGGCATGAGACGGCAATTCCACTGAACCGCTGCCGCAAGGTATTGTTCAGCGACAGCCTGCACGGCTGGAGTGTGGGCGAGATGGGGCGCGTGCTTCAGACCGAAGATGGTGGCACCACGTGGGCCTCGCTGACCGGCTACTATCTGCAGGACAATGTGCAGAGCGTGTATTTCTGCGACCCACGCACCGGCTGGACCGCGGGAGATAATGGTTCGATCCATCGCACCACCGACGGGGGCCGGTCATGGGTTCGGTCCGGTTCCGGAACGACGATAGACTTGTACGGCACTTGGGCGACAGATCGCGATACGGCCTGGGTGGTCGGCGATGGCGCGACCATTCTCCGCACCACCGATGGCGGCGCGACGTGGCAGCCGCAAAACTACGGCACCGGCTACTACCTGTGGGCCATTGCCATGCAGGATGGGCACACCGGCTGGACGGTGGGCTCACAGGGCACAATTCTTTACACCACCGACTCCGGCGCTCGCTGGACCGCACAGACCAGCGGCACAGATCACTTCCTTTATGGAATCGCCGTCAGCGGTCAAACCGTTTACGTGGTGGGCGATTACGGCGATGTGCTGCACAGCACGGATGACGGAGCAACCTGGGACTTGCAAACCCTTCCGGTCTTGAGTTCCTTTGGCGGCGTAGCGGCCATCGGTACGGACTCCGCCTGGGCGGTGGGCGACGGCATCATCGCCCGCACGACCGATGCCGGCACCACGTGGACGTGCATGAACGTGCAGGCCTCGCCGCAAAGCGTCACCTTTTCCGATCATCTGAACGGCTGGGCCGCCGCACGAAGCGGCGTCATGCTGCGCACTACCGATGGCGGCAACACATGGACCGGATGGGATTCCGGCATCCCCTGGGATCTGGCCGCCATCACCTTCCCCACCGCTGGGCAGGGCTGGGCAGTTGGACAAATCGGCATCATCCTTCACTATGGCGGCGAAGCCGCGGCAACTCCGCATCTTCCGGTTCCGGCAGTCACGCGGGATTACGCGCTGAGTGCATACCCCAATCCCTTCAACGCGAGTACCATGCTCCGCATGGCGGTCCCGGTTTCCGGAGCGGCATCCCTTTCCGTTTACGATGTGACGGGCCGCCTCGTCACAACGCTGCAGAATGGTTTCCTCAGTGCCGGAATCCACACGTATCGTTTTGACGGCCAGGATCTTTCCAGCGGCATCTACTTCGCCCGCCTGAGCGCGGCAAAGGGTTCGACGTCGCAGAAACTTATCTTATTGAAATAGCCATGGACAGCGCCACCAGAACTGCGATTCTCGAAAAAGAGCGTGCGCTCTTCCGCGTGACGGAGACGCTGCTGGTGATGCTGTTTGTGCTTACCGCGCTCTTTGCCGTCAACCTGCGCGTGGCTGCCGACTTTATGGCCCTCTGGCCGCTGCGCGCTGCCAGTGATGGCTTTCACCGCGCGGTTGCTGAGTGGACTGCGCAGAACGCGCCGAAAGATTCGCTGGCCGCAAACACGGATCGCCTTTCGGCATTCGCGCATCAAGCTCTGAACTGGAAACCGACCCCCGCTACAGACTATCTGCGCACCGTCGTGGCGGTGGACAATCCCAACTATCCGGGACTGCGGGTCTACCTGAAGGACTCGCTTCTGGGCACCACGCCGGGGCTGGATACCACGCGCATCCATTACGTGGTTGCCTCCGGCCCGCTGCGCGAAGAGTATTATCTCCCTTACGCCCAGCAGGCGGTGGCCGACCGCCTGCGCAAGGCGTGGTTCCCGTGGCTCTTCGCCGTTGCGGAAGTGATCTTGATGGCCGTCGTCTACGCCTTTCACCGCTGGCTCCGCAGACTCGCATCGGAAGACTAAGCTCTCCCTTCCGTTTGTCCACTCCAAGGGATACTATGAAGCCCCTGCTCCTCGCGCTTGCGCTGGGCGTGTTCCTGTCCGGCTGCTCCCTGCACTCGGTCATTACGCCGCAGAGCCCGGCACAGCACTATGCCGCCATCAACACGGCAGCCAGGCAGTATCCGGTAGAGGTCAGCAGTGCCGCCGGCTCGGTACATCACGGCTATGCGGTCACTCTCGCCTCAGACTCCATCCGCTGGAAACTCCACGAACCGGACCTGATGGAGGATCTGCGTGCTTCCGGTATCCATGTGACTCCCCAGCCCCGGCAGGCACTGGCCCTGTGGGACGTGAGGGAAGTCCGCATCACCGACGGCAACCGCGGCATGCGTGACGGTCTGCTGTTCGGCCTTCTGTCCGGCGCGGCTTTGGGGGGACTGGTCCAACTCACCGGCGCCAACTATCTGCCGGCGGAGCACTTCATCGAACCGCTGATTGCCCAGTGGGCGCTCGAACTCGTCGGTGGGTCCTGCACCGGCGCTGTTATCGGCTCCATCATCGGAAGCCCGCACATTATCCGCATCGAGGCGGCCGCCTCGCCATCCACGCTTCGCTAAGCTATCTGACGTCCCATTTCCATACCGGAACTCGTTCATGCGACACCTGATTCTGCTTTTCGCCCTGTGTCTGTTCGCCGCCGTCTGCTACGCGCAGTCGGAGTTTCCCAATCCCACCGTGGGCACCCGCCCCGGAGCCTTCTCTTCGCGGTCGTTGAGCCTTGGACATGCCTATCTGACCGATGAAGAGGGGCCGCCTGCCGTCATGGGGAATCCCGCCGGCCTCGCCGAGCAAACCACGCGCTGGCGCTTCCTGTTCTCGGGCAATATCGCCCGGATCAAGGAAACCCGCAAATACCCCGTCTTCGACGCCTTCAACGCCGTGTTGATGTACAACAACTACGCGCTGAACGATCACCTCTATTCCAAGATGGACGGCGGCATTGCCTACAAGCTGCCGACCGATGCGGTCCAGTCCCTTGTGCTGTCGCTGGCCAGTTTCTCCGCCTACAGCTTCGATTACACTTACCATGAAGAAGTCCGCGACCGTTACGCTTCTGGCGGCATCATGGATCTGAAACTCGGAGAGAACGATCTGGACGTCTCCGGGGATCTGCGCACCATTTCCCTCGCCGCCGCCGCGAAGATGCACGGCCCGCTCTCGCTGGGCTTTGCCTTCAACACTCTGGCCGGCACCTGGACCTACACGCGCGGTGTGCATTATGTCAGCTCCGATTCAGCGAACTATGCGGATCGTGTGAAGTATTCCAACGTCGGCGCCCCCGGCGAACTCAACTTCGGCGCGGCCTATGCGCTGGGCGAGCGTCTGAAGTTCGGTGCGCGTGCCCTCATGCCCACGGGAGAGTACAAGTTCAAGCAGAACGGCACCTATGCCCATGAACATGACGTCCATCAGGTGGGCATCGATACCACGCTCAGCGCCGGCGGCAATGTGATCATCAAGTACCCCAAGCGCTTCTCCGCCGGACTGCAATTCCGCCCCAAAAGCGAATTCCGTCCGCTGCTGCTGCTCGAAGGCGAGATCTTCACCTATCATGATACCGATCCCACTCTGAACAACAGCTTCGAAATCCGCGCCGGTGTCGAGCATCAGGTGGTGCCCGGTGCGCCCGTGCGCTTCGGCTATGTCTACACCACGTCACCCTCGGACAAGGAGCATGCCAGTTCCCTGTTCACGGCGGGTATCGGGTTTGCCGTGCACAAAGTCAGCGTCGATTTCGGCGTGGAAATGGGCACCGTCAATTATGTCTCCACCGACATGTTCCCCCAGACCCTTTATGGCGGCGTGAACCGCACCGACAAGGACCACGTGGAAACCGACGTCTTCCGCGGCATGCTGACCCTGAAGTATGACCTGTAAACCCCTGTGATACTACTCCACACCCTCCGGGTGTGGGTGAAAAACAGGACGCCCGGCATGCGCAACGTCCCAGCAAATCGTTTCGAAAGCGATCGCACATTCTTCGTAACGAGTACCCTGAGCATTTCCCGGCCCCTGTTCGCGGATGCCCAAAACGCACAATGTATTCTGGATACGTGGGATTTCTACCGCGCGAGAAGCGAGATAGAGCTTTATGGCTTCGTGGTCATGCAGGATCACATTCATCTTATTGTCCAGGTGCTCAGCCCCTTAACGCTTGACGCATGGATGAACCGATTCAAGAGTTACGTGGCTCACAAAATCAACTGTGGGCCAATGTGGACTCGCAGTTACTGGTCCGAGGTGGTCGTCAACGAGAAATTCCTACGGCAGAAACTGCATTACATTCATCTCAATCCTGTAAGAGCAGGATTAGTTGCCAAGCCTGAGTTGTATTATTGGTCGAGCGCACGGGATTATGCCAATGAAGCTGGACCTTGGCGGGTAGACCTCTGAAATGCACAGCGCGGAATTTGTAATTGTAGATGGAGATTTCTGAGCGCTCGGTCCTTCACCCGCACCCGGGATGATAGATCGAAGGCGCGATCTTCCGTTTTTCACCCGCACCCGGAGGGTGCGGAGTAGTAAACTTCTTTCACACACAAATGAAACATTTTCTGCTTATTTTTTCCGTTCTGCTGTGGGCTGCGGTGGCCTGTGCGGGCGAGACGTGGTCGCTGGTGGTGTGCCATTCCAATGACGTGCACGGCGGCGTGGACTCGTCGCTGGCCACGTTCATGAATCCCGAATTTCCGCCGCAGCTTGGCGGTGGCGCGTCCGCCTCGACCTTGATTTCCTACATGCGCCAGTACTGCCACACCAAGGGGGACGGCTTTCTGCTGCTGGATACCGGCGACATCTTTCAGGGCACGCTGGTCGGTACCAAGACCAAGGGCGATGCCGTCGTGCGCTACATGAACGAAGTCGGCTACGACGCCTGGGTGCTCGGCAATCATGAATTCGATCTCAGCCGCGTGGTTCCGGAAAAGCTGATGACCGAAGCCGAATTCACCGTGCTCTCGGCCAATGTCTACGATACCACCAACGGTGTGTATACGCACTTTGCCAAGCCGTATCTGATCCGCGATTTCGGCAAGCTCAAAATCGGCATTGTGGGCATCACCACCGCCGGCACCGTGCGCGAAGCCTTCAAGGAAAATATCCACAACCTGTTCTTCGCGCCGGAAGTCCCCACGCTGGCCGCCTACCGCGATACGCTGCGCGCCAAGGGCTGCGACATTGTGATTGCCGCCTGCCACTTCGGTCTGCCCTTTGACCGCTGGGAAGCCTATGACGACGTCGAGAAGCGCGAGAAAGAAGGCTGGAAATCCGACTATGCGAAGAACGCCATGGAGCTGGTGCGGCGCGTGCCGGGCATCGATATTCTGTTCGCCGGCGATATCCACGTCGGCTATCAGGAACCGTGGGTGGATCCGGTCAATCACACGCCCTGCTTTCAGGGCTATGGCCGCGGCACCAATCTGCTCGCCGTCGAATTCGAGTTCGATCTGACCACCAAAAAACTCGTCGGCTGGAAGAACTTTCAGGATGAGGGCTCGCTGATCACGCTGATGTCGGACCGCTTTCCGCGTAACCGGCAGGTTGCCACCAGTATCGACACCGTGGCCGAACGCGTGGAAAAGGGCTTCAATGACCGCATCGGCGAAGCGATTGCGCCCATCACGCGCACCGGCGAAGGGGAATCGCTGCTCGGCAATCTGATCTGCGATGCCATGCAGTGGAAGATGAAGGGCGATATCGCCATCACCAACAAGGGCGGCGTGCGTACCGATATTCCTGCGGGCATAATTACCCCGCATGATGTGTTCGATGTGCTGCCCTTCGACAACACTCTCGGCACGGTGATGGTCAGCGGCAAGTTCATGAAGGATCTTCTGGAGGCTAAGGTGATTTACGGCGGCAGCGGCCTGTATGTCAGCGGCATGAAGGTCAAGGTGGACCGCGCGCGTCCCGCAGGAGATCGCGTGGTCTCGCTGGAAATCGGCGGCAAACCGTATCAGCCGGACAGCACCTACCGCCTCGTCACCACCGACTATCTGCTCGAAGGCAACAGCGGCATGGAAAAACTCGCGGCGTTGCGCTCGCAGGCCGCCATCGAGAGCGGCGTCTTTATGCGGGATGCGGTGCTCGAATACATCAAAGAACATTCGCCCATCGATCCTAAACTCGACGGGCGCTGGCAGACGACCGGCGACAAGCCGTAAGATCCCTCCACTATTTTCTCTTTGTCCATTACACTCTTTCATATCTTTAGGAGAACTCCCATGCTGCGCAAAACGCTAATGTTGTTTGCGGCTCTGGCCGTCCTCGGTCTGGGCCTGCTGTCCACGGCCAACGCCGTGATGCTCAACGAAATTCTGTATGACACTCAGGGCACCGACGACGTCAATCTGATGTTCACGGAGCTGTGGGGCACGCCCGGAACCGACATCGGCGGCTGGACGCTGGTCGGCATCAATGGCAACGGCGGTGCGGAATACGTCACCATCACCATTCCCGACGGCACCACCATTCCCGCCGACGGCTACTTTGTCATCGGCAATACTTCCAGCGTTTCCAACGTGGATTACGTCTGCGGCGGTGCGGGAGGCGCGGGTGTGGACTGGCAGAACGCCGGCTCCACCAGCCAGATAGATTGCGACGGCATCGATCTGCGGGACGCTGACGGCGCCACCGTGGACCACCTCTGTTACGGCGAATGCCGTGTCGCCGGCAGTTGCACGGGTGAAGGCAGCCACAATGCTCCCGATTACAATCCGCCTTCCACCGGCCCCAACAAGTCGCTGGCCCGCATGCCGGATCATCAGGACACCGGCGACAACGCCGCCGACTGGACCGTCAACGAGACGCTGACCCCCGGCGCTCCCAATGCGGGCGTGCCCTGCGTGCCGCAGTATGTAACGCTCTCGCAGGTCCGCGCCAATGACGCCGAAGGCATTCCCACATTGGACAGCTCCTTTGTGGTTTTCCGCGGCATCGTCAACATCGACAACTACCTCATCGACAGCACGTCGCTGACCAAGTTCTTCATTCAGGATGATGATGCCGGCGTGCAGATCTTCCGTGGCGGCGTTCCCGAGAACATCGTGGCCGGCGACTGCCTGACCGTGTCCGGCTGGGTGGGCTTCTACCGTGGCCTCACCGAAATCATCTCCGGCGGCAGCGGCAGTTGCGTCTACCGCATCGACCGCACCAATCATGTCAATCCGCCCACTCCGAGCCTGATCACCTGCGCCTCGCCCTTCGAGCAGTATGAAGGCATGGTGGTCCGCATCAACAACGTGCACATCGTCAGCGGCACCTGGCCGTCCGAAGGTCAGTACAGCAACAACCTCATCATCAGCGATGATCAGGGCACCATCGAACTGTCCATCAATAAGTGGACCAACGTCGACGGCTCGCCCCAGCCCACCGGAGCCTTCAGTGTGGTCGGCATCATCAGCCAGTATGACGTCGCCACACCGTATGATGGCTACTACGAGATCATTCCCCGTTCGACCGACGACATCATCACCCTCGGCGCCGATGATCCGCACGGCATGGCCACCGTTGGCGAATTCCGCCTCGATATGCCGTATCCCAATCCCTTCAACGGCACGGCACTCATTCACTACACCGTTGGTTCGGCGCGCGACCTGACCTTGACAATCTACGATGTGCTGGGACGTGAAGTGCTGCACGAGCGGCTGTCCGGCGTAACCCCCGGCGAGCATTCTTACTCCTGGACGCCGACCGCGGCCTCCGGCTTGTACCTGCTGCGTCTGACTGGAGCTTCCCAGACTCAGACCGCCAAACTGCTCTATTTGAGGTAAGTCGGTCAGGATTCCCGGAGCAGGTCGCCTTAGGGCGCTAACCTCCAGATTTGAAAACGCTTGCGGCTGCCGGACAAAGATTCCGGCAGCCGCTTTCTTATTGACTTTCCTCACGGTTGCCCTTACCTTGTGTATCAGGAGAGCTATCGATGCACGCACATTAAAGGCCGTCGAAATACGAAGTTATTGGGTCAGCAGGATTATTTGCGCAAGGAAGGACACAGGATGGGCTTGTATTCAAGAGTTTGGATCAGCGCAGCGATCATTCTCGCTGTGGCAACGGTCAGTTTCGGTCTGGGTGAAGCCACACGTTCGGCATTGCTTACACCTAACGCCGCCTTCGAACAGGCAGGCACGGGCGAGTGGCAGGGCACACAGGTGCTCAACAAAGCCACAGGCCGGGTTGAATCGTTGTTCGGAATGGCCGTCGGTCCCTTCTCGGGCTCTCCCGCGGAGGCTGCTCGCCGGTACCTCTCCACGCAAACCGCCGTCACCGGATACGCGGCGGAAGAACTCTCCCTTGTGCGCAGCATCGAATCGCAAGGCAGCCGCTTCGTCACCTTTGAAGCCAAGGTCGGCGGCCTGCCGGTTTATCCCGGCGAAACCGTGGTGACGTTCGACTCCCGGATGCGCGTCGTCTTCCTGTACAACGGTCTGCTCCCCGTGGACCGCACGGCGAAAACCGGCATGGGCATCTCAGCAGATGCCGCCATTCAAATCGCCCGCAGCTATCTGAAGCCCTCTGGCCGTGATCAAGGCGCACCTTCGGCCCGCGCCGTCCTGTGGACTGGAGATACAACCGTCCGCCCGGCGTGGATTGTTTCCATGCCCGCCGAGCAGCCGCGCGGCGACTGGCAGATCTTTGTGGACGGCAACTCGGGGCAGGTCTTCCGCGTCCGCAACAATGAAAAAGACTTCAACGGCCACGGCATGGCCTTCGTCCCCGATCCTCTGACCACGGCGCAAGCCACCTATGGCCAGACGGGTTACACCGACAACAGCGATGCCAACTCAACCCAGCTTCAAGCACAGCGCGTGGCCGTGACGTTGCCGGACATTACCTTCTCCGGCGGGGTCTACAGCCTTTCCGGACCGTGGGTGAATCTGCTCAACTTCGAGAGCCCGGCAGGCAATCCGGTCACCTCCACCGATTCCAACGGTTTCAGCTTCACGCGTGACGCTCAAGGCTTCGAAGATGTGATGTGCTACTATCACATTGACCTTTCCCAGCGCTGGATCCAGAGTCTCGGTTTCAGCAACATTCAGCACGCTCCCATCGGCTGCGATCCGCACGGTTTGTCCGGCGCGGACAACTCGCACTACGTTCCTTCTACGAACCGGATTGCTTTCGGTGAGGGCGGGGTGGATGACGCGGAAGACGCCGATGTGATCTGGCATGAATACGGTCACGGCATTCAGAACAGTCAGGTACCCAACTACGGTGCAGGCGGCGATGAAGGTGCGATGGGCGAAGGCTTCGGCGACTACTGGGCCGGATCCTATTCCCAATCCATCTCGTCCTTCAACAACTCCTGGATCTTCAACTGGGACGGTCACAACACCTTTTGGGCGGGCCGCACCTTTACACAGAACAAGGTCTATCCCACCAATCTCGACGGCGAAGTGCATGACGACGGCGAGATCTGGTCGCAGGCCTGCTATGACACCCGCAACCGCGCCAACGTGGGCCGCACGGTGATGGACAAGGTGGTGCTGCAGCATCATTTTTCGCTGGGCACAACCGCGACCATGCCCACCGCCGCCGCCGCCATTTTGACGGCCGACAACAGTCTTTACGGTGGCGTGCATTATCCGGATATCTACGCGGGCTTCGTGCCGCGCGGCCTGCTGTCCTCGACCGGCGCCATCTCCTGTCTGGCGCCCAATGGCGGCGAATCTTGGAATACGGGCACGACCCACACCATCTCCTGGTCCTATTACAATCTTACGGGCAATGCCCGCATCGAAATCAACCGCAGCTATCCGGCGGGCGCGTGGGAACTGGTAAACAACACCACAGCCCTCTCCACCGGCAGCTACACGTGGACGGTCAGCGGCGCGGCTACTGCCACCGCGCGTATTCGTATCAGCGCGGACAACAACACCGCCGTCAATGACATCTCCAACGCCAACTTCACCATCGTCTCTTCGGGGCCGCAGATCACCCTCACCGCACCCAACGGCGGCGAATCCTGGTACGTGGGTGATGCCAACACCATCACGTGGACCTCTTCGGGTCTTGCCGAAAATGTCAAGATCGAACTGAACCGCGCCTATCCCGGCGCCACATGGGAGACCATTGTCGCCAGCACGGCCAACACCGGCTCCTACAGTTGGACACTGACCGGCGCGGCGTCTACCACGGCTCGCGTGCGCGTTAGCGGCGTTACACAGACCACCGTGGCCGACACCTCCAATGCCAACTTTACCATTGGCGTCCGCGTCATCGTTCTCACCGCACCCAATGGCGGCGAAACATGGCTGACCGGAGATGCCAATGCCATCACCTGGACGGCGTCAGGGCTGCTCGAAGATGTAAGAATCGAACTCAATCGCACCTATCCCGGAGCCACGTGGGAGACCATCGTTGCCAGCACCAACAATACCGGTGTCTACGTCTGGACAGTAACCGCTCCTCTTACCGGCACGGCGCGCATCCGGATTTACCACGTGACGCACACCTCCATCGCCGATACGTCTGCGGCCAACTTCACCATTGCCGCGCGCGCACTGACCGTTACGTCACCCAACGGGTCCGAAAGCTGGACTACCGGATCGCTCCACAACATCACGTGGACCTCGCAGAGCCTCACCGGCACTGTGTCGCTGGATCTGAACCGCAGCTATCCCGCCGGAGCGTGGGAGAACATCGCCACAGGAGCCTTGAATAACGGCAGCTATCCGTGGACCGTCACCGGACCCGTCACCAGCGTGGCCCGCGTGCGTCTCACCAGTGAAAGCTTCGCCACCGTATCCGATGTCTCCGATGCGAACTTCAGCATCTTCGCCCCCAATCAGCCGCCGGTCATCGTCCACGATCCGCTGCATGATCAAAATCCCGCGCCCTTTACGGTAACCACGCTGGTAACCGATGATGCGCCGGGCGTCAGCGCGTCCATCTCCTATCGTCTGGTTGGCGCGCCATCCTTCAACACGCTGGCCATGCCTTCCACCGGCAATGCCAATGAGTTTGCCGCCACGATTCCTTCACTGGTTGAGGGATCGTATGAATACTACCTCAGTGCCACGGATGCAGGTCTGCTGACCTCCACCACGGCGCACTATGTCTTCTATGTGGCGCAAAGCTGTGGCAACGAACTGGGTTACGATGACGGCAATGCCGAGCGCAGCAACTGGAGTTCCAACACGGCCTTCAAATGGGCGGTCAAGTTCGATGCTCCCGCGCTGCCTTTCGCGCTCTGTAATGTTCGTGTCGGTATCAGCGCCGCCAACCCTGATGCGGCTCACTCGCAGGTTCAGGTCAGCATCCTCCATGCGGACGGTCCGGGCGGATTACCGGGCACTCCGGTGGTCACCCGCGTGGCCGGAAGCATCGGCAATGTTATCGGCGGCGTTCCGCAAAATCCCGACAACTGGACCACGGTCTTCTTCCGCGATAACGGTCAGCCCTTTGTATTGAGCGGCGCGTTTTATGTCGCCGTCTCCAATCCCGATTCCGCCGCGGGCTTCGAATCCTTCCTCTCCGACACCACCGGCGCTCTGGCCGGACGCAGTTATGTTTACAGCCCGTGTGACAGCAGTTGGCATCTGGAAAATGTCACCGACAGCATCACCTTCCGTGGCAACCGCATGATCCGCGTGTCCGGCTACGGCCTGATTCCGCCCGGCGACGTGGTCATTCTGCCCGTCGGCAATGATCTGCATCTGGATTGGACCAACGTCGGTGCGCCGTTCTATCACATCTACAGCGCCCTGTACGAGGATGGCCCCTTCACCACGCTGGTCGGCACCACCACAACCAATAGCTTCATCGACGCCGGTGCTGCCGACGCCCGGAAATTCTACCGCGTCCTGACCTCCACGACGCCGTAACGAACTCCTCTGCATCTCACTCTCTAAGGGCGGCCACAGTGCCGCCCTTGGCGTGTTATGGCGGTAATCCAACGCACGAATCCGCAAAAATTGCACACTTTGAATCCCTTTGCACAGATCGTCATAAACATGATTTCCCGATCTACAATCCATCTCGGGTCGCGTGTGTTGCTAAGGCCTTGCAAAGGAAACAGTAGGATTAGAGCAGCAACCGGTTTCTGATAACTTCTAAACGCCTTAGATTTCGGCATATGGATTGCGTAGTACAATCTACGCCATAAGTTTAAGTTCGCACCTTCAATCAGGGAGCCGTCATGAAAGCTTTGCGTATCAGTCTTGCTGTCGCCTTGCTGTTTGCTCTCTTGGGATCCTACGTCTCGAGCACCCTGTCCAAGCCCGCACCGTCTCATCCGAACCGTGGCCCCATTGCCGCTCCTGCCGGAGCCTTCTCCGCAACCGAACCCCATTCCGGGTCCTCTGCCACCGATAGCCGCGGTCCCTCGGCCAGCCCGCACCCCGACCGCAGCCCCATCAATCGCTGCTTGACCGCCCGCGCCGGAGATGCCCCACCGGTCAATCCGCCGCCTCAGGGTGGAGTAGACAATACGCCCCAGTTGGTCCGCGAGGGTGATGTATTGCGCGTTGTTCCCAACCGCCGTACACCACCGCCGCAGAACCATCCGCGCAACGGAAACTCCGCTCTGGATCAGGGCAGCGATGCCTGCCCGGCAACCGTGATTTCCGCGCTGCCCTTCCGTGATGAAGGCTCGCTGCGCGGCAAGCACAATGATTATGATATTAGCTGTGCCGCTTATTCCGGTCAGCCCGATGTCATTTATCAGTTCACGCCGACCCGCACGGCACTGCATGCCTTCGACTGCGATCCCGCCGATTATTACATAGCCTTCAGCCTCCGTACGGGCGGAGCCTGCCCCGGCGCCACGGAAATTGCCTGCGCTTCGGGGTCTTACCTCCATCTCGCACAGACGCTTACCGCCGGAAACGTGTACTACGTTATCGTAGATGGCGATACGACCGATGGCCATGGAAACTATTCCCTGTCCGTGAATGTTGCCACGGAATGCAACCCCGACGCCGACCTGACCGCACCGGGATCAATCTCCGGCAACACCTGCTTCGCCCACGATGACTGTCCGCTGGCAGCGGGTGACGATCAGATGGTGCGCGTGACCATTTCCCATGACGGCCGCTACACCTTCGGACTTTGTGACAGCCAGCCGTGGGACGCGCGTCTGTATCTCAGTTCAAGCTGCTGCGCCACCGACTCCATTCTTGCCACCAGCGACTACGGCTGTCCCTACGATCCCTACTATTACTTCAGCCGCCCGTTCATCGCCTCGCGCTTTCTCCGCGCCGGGGTCTATTACGTGGACATCGAAGGCTACTATGAAGGGGAATGTGGCGCATGGACGCTGACCGTCGAAGAACAACCCGTCTGCACCACTCGTCCGCCTAACGACAATTGCGAGAATGCCGGCCCTCCGCAGTCCTTGCCGGCCACCTTTACCGGAAACACCAGTTGCGCCAGCCGTGATTGTGATTCTCTGACCTACGGTGACGGTGAGACGTGGCACGCCTTCACGGTAGAAACGGCCTCTGACGTCATCATCAATATCTGCGGCAGCCCCGACTACTGGCTGTCCATGTACAGTTTGCTGGCTCAGGGCTGCCCCTGCGAAGGCCACCCCATGATTCGTTCCACAGAGAGTGCTTACGGCCTGTGCGAGCAGGGGCCGAGCGGTGGACTGATTTTCCGCAATCTGCAGCCCGGAACGTACTACTATCCGGTTCTGCGCGACAGCATCTATGGCACCGAAGGCGCTTATACCCTGCATGTCACCGCAGCGCCCACCTGCCGCATCGAAAGCCAGCCGGGCGACGTCATCGAGTGCTTCGACAGTCCCGAACTGTCCCGCAGCGGAGTGGATTGTGACCATGGCTGCGCCACCCCTTCTGCCTTCCAGCAGATTAATCTTGGTCAAACGGTGTATGGGCGCAGTTTCACGTGGCGCGATGCTCAATATAATTACCGGCGGGGCGACGAGGACAACTTTGAGTTCACGCTGAGCGACACGGGCACCGTGACCGTAACCATGCAAGCCGAGTTCCCCTTTTATGTGGGAATTTATGATCGCAGTTGCAGCTATCAGGCCTGTTATGCTTCGGACTATACTCTGCTGCCGTGCTCCACACTGACATTGACCACTCACGCGTTGCGGCCGAACACCTACGTTCTGCGGATTGAGCCTTCCTACTACCTTGCGCCGCTGGATACCATGCACTACCGGGCTACGATCACGGAAACGCCGTGCGCTTGGCCGGTGGTCATCACTCAGCAGCCGGGAGATCGCCCCGAGGGCGAACCCATCTGTCAGGATGATTATCACGACATCTATAACGGCGGCTGTGACGGAAATCCGCCGAACTTCGAGGAAATCGCCTGTGGCGATACCATCTACGGCACGTCCGGAGTGTTCCGTCTTGGCACATACACCTATCGGGACATTGACTGGTACCGCTTTACCACGACCGAGCCTTGTATCCTCAGCATGTCGGCCATCGCGGAATTCAATCCCTATCTGATTCTCTCCAATTATTGCCCGGGTTGTGACGGCGGTTTAGTGGAGACATGGGGATATGCGGGAGACCTGGTCAGCGGCTCCACACAATGCATGGATCCGGGCACTTACATCTTTGCCATCCTACCCGAGGATTGGTCGAACCTGCCCTGCGGCACGGCCTACCGGACGTGGATCACATGTCGTCCGTGCGCCCCTTGTACGGATCTGAACACGGTGGGCGATCTGCTCGAAAGCGAACCGCCCTGTTCCACGTGGAATTCCCCGGCGGATCATTTTAACGGCGGTTGCAACTCCGTTCCGCCCGCCTTCGGTCCCGAACTGCGCTGCGGGCAGAGTATTTCCTGCCAGAGCGGAACCTATTACAGCAATAACGGCCCGATGCGCGATACCGACTGGATGCCGTTTACGCTCACCTATCCCGAAACGCCACGCTTCTGCGTAAAGGCCCATTTCCCCGTCATGAGCGCGATTATTGGCCCCGGCCCCGGTGGCCACAACGGCTGTGATCAGGTCCTGATGTATAGTGACATCGGCACGGGCAACGCCTGTGATACCGTCTGCGTGTCGGCCAATGCCGAGCTGCCCGCAGGCACCTACTGGCTGTATGTCTCTCCTACAGCCTATCGCGGGATCGTCTGCGGTCAGGAGTACCGCGCCTGGGTGACGTGCGATCCCTGCATCCCCCGTCAGGTGACCAATTTGACCGCAACCCGCTCGGGAGATGACGTCATCCTGCGCTGGAGCGCCGACCGGGACTTTGCCGGAACCTATACCGTCTACCATTCCAGCACCTATGCCCAGTGGCCCAGCGGCAACTGGGAGGTTCTGGCGCAGAATGTCGCCCCCACGGCGGCCACCCGGGATCGCTACATCCACACCGGAGCCGCGCAAACTCTGGACAGTCAATACTATGCGGTGGTCCGCATCTGCCCCTAAGCCGTTGGCGCTTGCATTGTGCAGGCGGATATGTTAGATTAGCAGCAGAGTTGGCGACGGACGATCCCGGCAACGTCTGCGGCACGCAAGACCTTACCGAGGGAGCCGGCTTTTGGGCCGGCTCCTTTTTTGTAACTGGGCAGGAGATCCCGCGAATGACCCGTGGCAAGAATTATCTTTCAAGCGTGATGATAGCGGCATGCTGCCTGCTGGTGGCGTCCGCGTTGGCCGCAGAGCAGACACTGACCATTAGCCTGAAAGACCGGCCAGATCAGCAAAAGGGCAGCGTCGTTTACATGAGCGGCTACCTGCGCACCGTCTCCGGTCAGACGCTGGAGTACAGTTCTTCCCATCCCGATGCCTGCAGCGCCCTGCTGGTGCGCGCGCAAAAAGACCAGAGCGCCGTCTGGGAAACTGACACCCTGACGACTCTCGGCAAGGATGGACTTTATCATCTGATCTGGCTGACAGGCCTGGAACGTGGCGGTCTCGACAAACTGCAACCGCACACCTTTATGCTGCTCATCAACGGCAAACCGTATTTCCGCTTTGTCAATCACAAGGACGACACGGCCGGCAACTGGACCGTCCCCGGCCCGGACAAGTCCCAACTGCGCTTTGAATCTCAGATGTCCGATGTCTACGGTGATCTCTTCGGACTGATGTTTCTGGACCTTCCGCCCAGCGCCGTCGAACGCGGGAAACCGCTGAGGCTTGAAGTCCTTGGAGAGGACGCCGCCAGCGCCGATTGGTATATGACGTTCCAGTACCGCTTGAATTCCCGTCCCAATGTTCGCCTGCTGCCCGTGCGGTTGAAGTCGGACAGCGCCAATCGCCTGCTGCGCGTCAGCGCCGACAATTTGCTCTCGGCGGCAGAACTGGAAATCAGCGCGCCCGGACAGACGGCACTTCGCAAGACTCTGCAGCGCGGCGCTAACTCCGTAGATGTTCCTGTAAGCGATTCTCGCGGCACGGCTCTGCGAATTCTCTATCGGCACAACGGGGTGGAAACCGGCCACGAGGCCCTCTCGCTTCCGCCGCTTACTCCCCGCGACATCTATCTTCTGCCCTATGCCCATACCGACATCGGCTACACCGATCTACAACTCGTCGTGGAACGCAAGCACTGGAAAAACATCGACGACGCGCTGCGTTTCATCCAGAAAACAAAAGATTATCCCGCGGACGCGCGCTTCAAATGGAACATCGAAGTCCTCTGGCCATTGGAATCCTATCTGCTTCAAGCCAGCGATGCACAGAAGCAGGCATTGACGCAAGCCGTCAAGGACGGGACCATCGGACTCAATGCCTTCTACGCCAATGTCCTGACCGGTCTGATGAGCGCCGCAGAACTCCGCCATTCGCTCGACTACTCGCACACGCTGGCAACGCTGTATCAGCATCCCATCAACACCGCCGTGATTTCCGATATTCCCGGTTTCACGTGGGGCACGGTCAATGCTCTGGCGCAGAGCGGAGTGTGTTACTTTGCCAGCGCCACCAATCCCTTTGACCGCATCGGCCACATGCTCGAAGTGTGGGGCGATAAACCCTTCTGGTGGAGATCCCAATCCGGCACCGACAGTGTCCTGATGTGGATGCCCGCCGTCAGCTATGCCCTCTTCCACAAAGGCAGCCTGCCGCAAGTGGGCGGTGATAAGCTCTTTATGCTCCTCCACCAGCTCGATGAGCGCCACTACCCCTACCGCATCGTCCAATTGCCCTACACTCTCGGCGACAATGCGGGTGTGGACACATTGCTGCCGGATTTCGTCAAGAACTGGAATGAGAAATACTCTTCCCCGCATCTGATCATTGCTACCCATCAGCAAATGTTCGAGGCCTTCGAGAAGGACTACGGCAAGCAACTGCCGTCCTTTGCCGGGGATCTCACGCCCTATTGGGAAGACGGTGCGATGAGCACGGCATCAGAAGTGATTATGAACCGACATTCAGCGGATCGTCTGACTCAGGCGAAGAGACGGTACCCCTCTTGTCCCGATAGCATATTCAGTTCGGCATGGCGTGATGTGATTCTCTTTGATGAGCACACATGGGGTGCGGCCAATAGCATAGACCAACCGGATGATTCCGGGGTTGTCGCGCAGTGGAAGCATAAGCAGCAGTTTGCCGTGGAAGGATTCCGGCAATCGCGGAATTTGAATATCCCCGGGTTGCGCGATCCCCTCGTCACGAACGGCCATCCTAAGTCTGCTGCGCAAGTCAATGGCAATGTGCTCTCCAATGAATTCCTCACGGTGGAAGTGGATACGGCGACAGGCGCTATCAGACATCTATTCTCTAAGACTCTCCACCACGATTTTGCCGACAGTGTCAACTGGTTGAATCACCTCCTCTACCTGCCGGGAAGCAATCCGGATTCGGCGCAGCACTTTGTATACAAGAAAATTGGACAGACGGCAAGAAAAGGTTATGTCGTTCGTTGCAGATTAGTCGGTGAAAGCCCTGTCGGGGATGAAGACCGTTGTGAAATCCGCCTGATTTCCAGTGTCAACCGCGTGGACATCACCCACCGCATTACGAAGCGCCCCATCCGCACCAAAGAATCCCTCCACATCGCCTTCCCCTTCAACGTCCCGGACGGACAGATCCGCTACGATGTCGCCAATGCTATCGTGCGCCCTGAATTAGATCAACTCCCCGGCTCCAACAAGAATTTCTTCTCGGTCAATAGTTGGATAGACGTCTCCAACCACGACTACGGTATCACGCTGGCCACGCCCGATATTCCCCTCGCTGAATTCGGAGAAATCACTGCCGAACAGCCTTGGCGCGAGCACGTCGCTCCCGGCACCGCGGTCTACTCCTATGTGCTGAACAACTACTGGCATACCAACTTCAAAGCCGATCAGGAAGGTATTGTTGAGTTCCGCTATTCCCTTCAGCCGCATGGCCCTTTCGATTCCACGACTGCCGCCGCCTTCGGTCAGCAGCAGCGTGAACCTCTGATTACCTTCCCGGCCACTGCTGCTGAAGCCGTGCATTGACCCGCATCTGCGGTAAACGGCACCCCCTAAACCGCTGAACTCTTCGATATCCGCAACTTAAGCCGTCCCCTGTAGGCCCGTAGATAGGCTATATGCGGTCTGTAAATCCATAATCTCAGCCTTGCGAATCAGTCCGGATATGTTACATTAGGGGGGTCAGGAAATCCCCGATAGAGAGTCATGCAGAACCCTACACTCCATAAGCTGCAGGAACGCGTCAAGGAGCTGTCTGCTCTGCATCGCACCGCGCGCGTCCTTCAGGAAGAAACTCGCCCCAGCGCGGATGTAGTGCGGGAAATTGTCGGTCTGCTCCCCGCAGCATGGCAATATCCGGAGATTACCGTCGCCCGCATCCGCTTTCAGGAGATCTCCGAAGCCACGCCGGATTTTCGTGAGACTCCGTGGATGCAAACCGCGCGCTTCACCGCCAAAACCGCGGATGAAGGCCTGATTGAAGTCGCGTATCTGGAAGAGCGTCCGCCCGAAACGGAAGGACCGTTCCTGGCTGAAGAGCGCGAGCTGATTGAGTCGCTGGCCGACATGCTCAGTTCCTACTTCCGCCGTCTGCTGGCAGACCGCGCCATCCAGGCCGCGCAGGACAACCTCGAACAGCTTGTCGCTGCGCGTACCGAAGAACTGCGGACGACCAACGCCAAACTGGCGCGGGAGGTCAATGAGCACCGCGCAGCGCGGCTGCAGATCGAAGACTATCAGAACCGCCTGCGCCAGCTCACCACCGAACTTACTTTAGCCGAAGCCCGCGAGCGCCGCGAAATTGCCGTGGACCTGCATGACCACATCATTCAGGAATTCGCCTTTATCAAGCTGCGGATAGTGCAGTTTCGCGGTGACGCCGTCTTCTGCGGCTTCGAGCGCAACCTCGAAGAGATCATCGGATTGCTCGAAGGAGCGATCCATCACACGCGGCAGCTCACCTTCGAAATCAGCACACCGATTCTCTATGAGCTGGGCCTGTCCGCCGCCCTTGAATGGCTTGCCGAGCAATATGAAACGCGCCACAAGCTGAAGATCAAAGTTAAGGTGCAGGATGAGCCCCGCCAGCTTGCCGAAGCCATTCGCGTCATGCTCTTCAAGTGCGTGCAGGAACTGCTGACCAACGTAGTGAAGTATGCTCACACTTCGCAGGCCACCATCACCATGAAATGTGAATTCAAACAGCTCTGGATCGAAGTCGCCGACAACGGCAAGGGCTTCGATTTTGCCAAGGTGGAAAACACCGGCGATCCCCATCGCGGCTTCGGGCTGTTCAGCATTCGGGAACGGCTGAAATCTTTCGGCGGCGATCTTGTGGTGCATTCGGCCATCGGCAATGGAACAACCGCGCGGATTTCCGTCCGCCTCGAAGGATAGATATGCCCGACGTCAAACTGCTGCTCGCCGATGACCATAAGCTGTTCCGCCTCGGGCTGCGTCAGCTTTTGTCCCGCCAGCCTCTGGTACAGGTCGTGGGGGAGGCCGCCACAGGCTTCGAAGCGGCCACGCTGGCTCGTGACCTCAAGCCGGACATCGTGCTGATGGACATTTCCATGCCGGAACTCAACGGCATCGAAGCCACGCGCCGCATCGTGGATGAAGATCCCGCCGTACGCGTGATTATCCTTTCCATGCACTCCGACCGCCGCTACATTCAAGAGGCCCTGCGCGCCGGAGCCAAGGGTTATCTGCTCAAGGATGCCGCGCCGGAAGAAGTTATGCGCGCCATCCAGAAGGTCATGCGCAATCAGTTCTATCTCTCGGTGCTGATCAACGAACAGGTCATCGCCGATTTCATCCGTCTGACCGAATCCGACCAGCCGACGCCTTTCCGTCTGCTGAGTGCCCGCGAACGTGAAGTTCTGCAACTGCTGGCTGAGGGTAAATCCACCCGTGAGATCGCCGACAAGCTCAACGTCAGCGTCAAGACTGTGGAAACCCACCGCCAGCACATCATGGACAAACTGAACATGCACACCGTTGCCGAACTCACCAAATACGCCATCCGTGAAGGCCTGACACCGCTGGAATAGGCCGGTTTCATCCGGCCACATGACCAACGACCCCCCCTTGATCCCCCCTTATTCTAAGGGGGGAGGCCCGAGCCCCCTTGATCCCCCGTAAACGGGGGAAAGCCCGACTGCCCTTCCCCCTTTGAAAAAGGGGGAATCAGAAGGGGGTGCTTCGCTTTTTTCTAACCTTCACTGCTTTGATAATCCCTCAAGGCACGTTATTCTTATATATTTCATTTAGGAGGAAACCATGTTTGACACTGGGAACACTGCGTTTATGGTGATGGCGAGCAGCCTCGTGCTGCTGATGACGCCGGGCCTCGCGTTCTTCTACGGTGGACTGGTAGGCCGCAAAAATGTGTTGACGATCATGATGCAAAGTTTCGTCTCGATGGGCGTGACGGCGGTCATCTGGTGGGCATATGGCTACTCGCTCTGCTTCAGTGGCGGCGAGGGCAGCATTATCGGCAATCTGGACAAGTGCTTTCTGCAAGGCGTCACACTGAACTCCCTTTCTCCTTACGGCGAAGGACGGATTCCCGAGTTTGCCTTCATCGCCTTTCAGATGATGACCGCCATCATTACCCCGGCCCTCATCACCGGAGCCTTTTCCAATCGCATGCGCTTCGGAGCCTATCTGACTTTTCTCGTCGCTTGGCTGACGTTCGTCTATTTCCCGTTCGCCCACATGGTATGGGGCAATGGCCTGCTCGCCAAAATGGGCGTGCTGGATTTTGGCGGCGGTATTGTCGTCCACAACATCGCCGGCATGGCTGCTCTGGCGGCGGTCTTCTTTATCGGCAAGCGGAAGTTCACCAATGAAGTTCCTCACAGCCTGCCGCTGATGGCCATCGGTATGGGCCTGCTCTGGTTCGGCTGGTTCGGCTTCAATGCCGGCGGTGAACTTGCAGCCGACGGCGTGACCTTCCTTATCTTCCTCAACACCCAGCTCTCCGGTGCCTTTGCCGCCGTAGCGTGGATGCTGATGGCCTGGATCTTCGAAAAGAAACCCAAGTTTCTCGGCTTCCTGACCGGCGGTCTCGCCGGATTGGTCGTCATTACTCCCTGCTGCGGCTACGTCACTCCCACCAGTGCCGTCATCGTTGGCCTGCTTGCCGGCGTTGTCTGCTACGGAGCGGTAAATCTGAAGAACCGTATGAAGTGGGATGATGCGCTCGATGTCTGGGGCGTCCACGGCGTCGGCGGCTTCCTCGGCATTCTGCTGCTCGGTGTGCTGGCCGACAAAGCCGTCAACCCTGCCGGAGCCGATGGCCTGTTGAAGGGCAACCCCGCCTTCCTCGGCACGCAAGCCTTGGCCATTGTGATCTCGTCGGTCTGCGCCTTCGGTATCTCCTGGTTCATTCTGCGCGGCATCCAAACCGTCACCCGCGTCCGCACCACGGCGGAGGAAGAAGCCACCCTCGACGCCTCGATCCACGGCGAGTTTGCTTATGAACCGGAGGAAACCGAATTCAAGCCCAAGCGCCGCATCGAAGCCGCGTAAACTGTGCGAGGCGAGCGCGTACGGGAAGGTTAAGGTCTTCCGCAACCCTCCCGCTGAACATGAACCACTATGCTGGGATCGAAGCGGGCAGGTTGCGCCTGTGCGATCTCTTAGGTGTGGCCTCCGTTGGCTTAACCTGTCCCTACGATGTATTCACAACATGCAGGCCGTCCGCAAGGGCGGCCTGTTCTATTGCGGCGACCGACGGCAGTCCGCTCGTGACTTAATGCATATCGGCGGCACATCGGTGAAACGAGTTACGCCATCAGACAAAGAAATACGGCCCCGCGCACAGTTGCGCGGGGCCGCTTCCGATCAATCATCGTCTTCGAGGAGCATGGCTCATGGAACCATTGCTCTTGCTGCGGATCAGCACAAAACAAAGGAAGAGGATTTCCCGCAAGCATTGAGGGCTAACCGTGTGGATCGGCAAGTAGACGGTTACGGCGACGATGCCGTCCACTTCCGGGCTGGAATCGCATGTCTCAGTGACATACGACACCCCTTTGATCAGCATCCAAATGATGAGCAACATGATAACTGGGCGGTGCATTTTTGTGTCCTCAGAAAAGGGTAATGAAATGTTCTGTCTTGCTTTCAATTACTAAGTACCCTATAAATTGAGCAGTGTTTCGGATTTGTACCAAGTCTGTAATAGTATGTGATGGCTATGTTTGCTGGTGATGGACGGCAATTAGGTGGACTCATTCAAGGGGGGCGACCTGTACTGCCAAGCTCGTAAATGAGAAAATGGGTCGTTCACGGCCCATTTTCAGAATACAGTGCTCCATAATTCAGCGGCGATTTCGGATTTGTGCCGCCCTTCAGCCTTTTCCCCACCCAAAATCGGGCATTCCCTGATACCACCAATGTTAGGATCTCGTTATCTTCTTCACAATCCATGATCCCCATTCTGTGCAGGAGACCTCATGTTCGATACTGGAAATACTGCGTTTATGCTGGTGGCTTCAAGCCTCGTCATGCTCATGACGCCGGGCTTGGCCTTTTTCTATGGCGGCTTGGTGGGACGCAAGAATGTGCTGACCATCATGATCCAGAGTTTTGTTTCGATGGGTGTCACCACCATCATCTGGTGGGCTTATGGCTATTCTCTCTGTTTCTCCGGCGGTGAAGGTGGCATCATCGGCAACCTCGACAAGGTCTTCTTGAATGGCGTAACCCTGACCACGATGTGCCCCTTCGGCAGTGGCAACATTCCCGAATTTGTGTTCATGGCCTACCAGATGATGTTCGCCATTATCACACCCGCCCTCATCACCGGCGCGTTTGCCAATCGCGTTCGCTTCGGAGCTTACCTCGCCTTCCTCGTGGCCTGGTTGACCTTCGTGTACTTCCCCTTCGTGCACATGGTGTGGGGCAACGGCCTGCTCGCCAAGCTGGGCGTATTGGACTTTGCCGGCGGCATCGTGGTGCATAACATTGCCGGTATGGCGGCGCTGGCGTCTGTACTTTATGTCGGGCGGCGCAAGTCAGGGGACTCCATTCCGCACAGCATTCCGCTGGTTGCGCTCGGCACCGGACTTCTGTGGTTTGGCTGGTACGGCTTCAATGCGGGCAGCGAGCTGCGCGTAGATGCAGTCACCGGTCTGGCGTTCCTGAACACGGACATTGCCGCTTCCTTTGCCGGCCCAACTTGGCTGCTGCTGGCGTGGATCTTCGAAAAGAAACCCAAGTTCCTTGGTCTGCTGACGGGCGCGGTCGCGGGACTTGCGACCATCACTCCCTGTGCAGGTTATGTGACGCCTACCAGCGCCGTGATCATTGGCATTCTTTCCGGTGTCGTCTGCTACATGGCGGTGAATCTGAAGAACCGGCTGAAATGGGACGATGCCCTCGATGTCTGGGGCGTGCACGGTGTCGGCGGCGCCTTCGGTATTATTCTGTTGGGCATTCTTGCCGACAAGAGTGTGAATGCCGCGGGTGCGGATGGGTTGCTGATGGGCAATTCCGGTTTCTTTACCATGCAGGTCTTTACCGTGGTGGCGTCGTCCATCTACGCCTTCGGCTTCACCTATGTCATGCTCAAGGTCATCAACATCTTTACCCGCGTACGCACCACGGCGGATGAAGAAGAGCGCGGTCTCGATGCATCCCTCCACGGTGAAACCGCCTACGATGAAGCTCAGGTGATGGTAGCCATCCGCGAACGCCAGAGTTCCTTCTAACCCGGGAACCTTCATGAGCAAGCATTCTTCCCTGCTGCTGGTGATCATCGGCGTCGCTCTGCTGGCTCTTCCGCACCTCGCGGGCGCTACCGCCACGACTCACATCTGGGCGCCATCCACCGATGTCCAGAGCTTCAATCTCTGGCACATCACCAGCGACATGTATCTTCCGGTGGAGACCGATCCCAGCGGCCACGCGGTGCCCACCGTGACGAACGTTGGCCTTACCGTCGGCGTACTGCCTTTCCAGAAATTCAATCTGGAACTCGGCATCGATCACAAATCCGGTCTCGGGGCCGCCGACCGCTACCCGGTCTACGTCAATGCCAAGGCGGGCATTCCCGAAGGCGCATTCGGCAAGCTCTTTCCGGCACTGGCCGTTGGGATGTTCGATCACGGCCATAAGAACAAGGTCACCAACTACGACGTCGCCTATGCCAAAGCCGCCAAGACTATCGGCCCTGTGGGCAGAGTCTCCGTCGGCTACTTCTCGGGTAACAAAGACCTGCTGAAGAATGCCAATGGCGAGAAGGACAACAGCGGCCTGCTTCTGGCCTGGGAGCGCACCATGCCCGAGCTGTCCGACAAGCTTTGGCTGTGTGTTGAATATATGGGATCGAACAGCGCCTATGGCACTTTCAACGTGGGCGCGTCTTGGAAGTTTGCCGACAATGTGGCGCTGCTTGCGGGCTATGATATTTACTCCGAGAGCAAGCTGAACCTGCCCAACACCTTTACCTTGCAGGCCGATATTGATCTGAATCTGTGTGGCAAAAAATAGATCTCGACTCCGCCTGAACCGCGATCAAAAGAGCCGACCTTCTGGTTGGCTCTTTTCTTATGGGCCGGAGTTCTTGCTGAAGCGGTGGCTAAGAAAGCCGACAGAGCCTGTCGAATGTGTGGGTTATGGATCGCTTAGAGCCGCCTGAATGTTCATCTAAGCACTTCTAAATATTAAGCATATGGAACTTGTTCGTAAAAGTGGAGTGTTACGTCTGACAACGCAATTGCTATGCTATATAGTGTGATATGGACGGATCAGGAAGGATCGCTTCGGGCGCAAATAGCGCTGTAGGCGGCCTGTCTGATGTGCAGATTTCTCAATGTGTTTATTGTTTGATCTTAGTGATTAAAGAAAGGGAATAGAACTATGGATGGCACTCCCGAATTCGTCTCCCAGCCATCTGGCCGTACCGAGGTAGTAGCTCCTCCTGTTATTAAGAAGGTGTCTTGGGGCGCGATTTTCGTGGGAGCGTTCGTCTCCCTCGCGGTCCTGGCCACACTGGCCCTGCTCGGTCTTGCAGTGGGTCTGGGTGCATTCAATCCCGACCGGTATGTAAATCCCCTCTCCGGCATTACCGCCGGAACAGGCATCTGGTGGTTGATTATCTCTATTATTGCATTCTTCGTGGGTGGCTGGGCGGCCAGCCGTCTGATTACTCCGCTCTACCAGACAGAGAATGTCTTGCATGGTGTGGCCTCCTGGGCAGTAGCGGCCGTGGCCATGATTGTCATGGCTACTTCGGCGGCCGGTCTGATCATGGGTGGCGCACTCGGCGTGGTCAGCAATACCGTGCGCTATAACGGTCCGGGCAGCATGATTTCCAGCACCCTTTTTGGCGCTCCCATGGGGAATAATCAGGGTTGGGGTGCTCCGGTCGGCTCTGGGTATGGCTATGGCGGTTATGGCACAAACTACAACGGGCAAGGAATGGGTGGCCAGACCAGCACGGGTTCCAGCAATTACGGCACCAGCGGCACGAGCAACAACTATGGCGGCGCGTCGGAATCTAACCAGACCGGCAGCACCAGTGGCAGCAGCTATCCGTCGGGCACCAGCAGCACCGATACCGGCAGCTACAGCCGTTCGACCTATGGCACCGGCACAAGCAGTGACATGTCCGGCTCCAGCAGCGAGCGGACCGGAACCACCAGCCAATATGGCACCAGTGGCAGCAGTGACAAGGCTGGCACGTCCAGCAGCACCATGCGCCAGGGCCGCACCAGCAGCCGTAACCGCACCACCACCGGGACCAGCAGCACCTATGGCACCGGCGGCACTGGCACGGATAACACCGGCAACAGCAACATGAGCGGCACTGCCGGTAGCGGCTATGGCTCGAACCGCTATGGCGGCACCAACATGTACGGCGGCAGCGGCATGGGCAATCCGGATTATCAGAACTACCAGAATGCTCAGGCCCGTCAGATTGCTACGCAGGCGGCGCACACGGCGGCTACAGCAGCCGGCTGGACCTTTGTCATGCTGCTCCTGTCCCTTGCGGCATCGGCGCTTGGCGCAGGTCTGAGTGCTCCCAAGAATATTCCTGCGGCGCGCAACATGCCGTAACGGCGCTTCCCGCCAATAGATCATACTCAAAGCCTGCAAGGACAAATCCTTGCAGGCTTTCTTTTGGGCCACGATGGTCCCTATGTCCCTACTTGCTTCTCAAGCCCACTCTTCCTATCTTGCGCACTCCTTCTCCTCAGTTCTTAGAGTAAATAGAGATCCTGATTATGGACATGCGAACGATTTGCGATGACGTCTTCTGGCTGGGTGCCATTGATTGGGAGCGGCAACTGTTTGACGCTCTGGTGCCGCTGCCCGAAGGCACCAGCTACAATGCTTACCTTGTGCGCGGTAACACCAAAACCGCGCTGCTCGATACGGTGGAACCGGATATGGTGGACGTGCTGCTGAACCAACTGCGCGATGTCGAGCGCATCGATTACGTGGTGGTGCATCATGCCGAGCAGGATCATTCCGGTTCACTGCCGGTCATTCTCGAAAAATATCCGGATGCCAAAGTGGTGACATCGGCCAAGTGCCTGCCACTGCTGCGGGATCTTTATCCGGTAGACCCTGCGCGCTGCGTGCTGGTCAAGGATGGAGACACACTGGATCTGGGCGGGCGCACCCTCGAATTCATCTTCACCCCTTGGGTCCACTGGCCGGAGACCATGGTCAGTTACCTGCGCGAAGACGGCGTACTCTTTACCTGTGACTTCTTCGGCTCCCATCTGGCCACGTCGGATCTGTTCGCACACGACAGGCCGCGAGTCTACGATGCTGCCAGGCGCTATTATGCGCAGATCATGATGCCCTTCCGCAGCCATATCACTAAACATCTGGAGCGGCTTGCGCCACTGAAGGCGCGTGTGATCTGTCCCAGCCACGGCCCGGTCTTCGATGATGCCGCGTTCATCATGGATGCCTACCGCGACTGGGTCATCGGCGAACCGAAAAAGCAGGTCGTCATTCCCTATGTGTCCATGCACCACAGCACCAAGCAGATGGTGGACATGCTGGTCGCCGAACTGGCGCAGCGCAACATCCCGGTGCAGCCGTTCGAGATGACGGTCACCGACATTGGCCGCCTGGCCGCCGCGCTGGTGGATGCGTCCACCGTGGTCATGGCCACGCCCACCGTGTTGAACGGCGCCCATCCCAATGTGGCCTATGCCGCGTTCCTGGTCAACCTGCTGAAGCCTAAAACCAAATATCTGTCGGTCATCGGTTCCTTAGGCTGGGGTGGGAAGGTTGTCGAACAGCTTGCCGCCATGCTGCCGAATCTGAATGTCGAAATGCTCTCGCCGGTTCTGGTCAAGGGAGTCCCCGGCCCCGAGGCTCGCACCGCCCTTGCCGCCCTTGCCCAAACTATCGCCGACAAGCACCAGCCGGTGTAGTGCCGGACGGTCCTGCGCAGCCGAGATCTCGCCGCAGGCGATCAATCTGCTGCCACCTGTCCCATTTGTTATGCCCTTGTTAAGTTAGAACTTGACAAGGGCTTTCCATGTGGAGCGCGAACGGTACAACGCTACGGGTCTTCAGATCCTCTAACATGGTAATCCCCTCACACCAGAGGTGGTTCAGCCTTACTCGTCTTGTTTTTGTCCGAAATTTTCGCCATCTTATGAGGCTGCAACGGCCCATGTTACAAAACGGTTAGGACCATGCGACTCGACCGAATTCTTCAAAAACTTCTGCCCCATGATCAGCACTTCTTCGACATGTTCGAAGAGTCGGCGCAGAATATTGCCCTTGCCTCGGAAGCCTTAAGCCGGCTGCTCTCTGCTGCCAATGACGACGAGCGGCGTGCCGTCGTACGCGAGATCCAGGAATACGAGCATCAGGGCGACGCCATCACCCATAAGATTTTCAACGAACTCAGCGGCACCTTCGTTACGCCTTTCGATCCGGAAGACATTCATCTGCTGGCGTCCGTGATGGACGACATTCTCGACAACATCGACGGCAGTGCGCGCCGCTATCTGCTCTACCGGCTGGCCGGCTGCCCGCAGGATATGTTCTTTCTCGTTCAGTCCCTGCAACGCTCGGTGACCGAGGTGCAGCGCGGTCTGCACTTCCTGCGCAAGATGGAAAAGACCACCGAGATGAAAGAGATCATCCGCCGCATCAATGACTACGAAGGCGAGGCCGATGATATTTTTGCGCATGCCGTCGCGGATCTGTTCGACAACTTCGCCAACGACCCTGTGCAGATTATCAAGCTCAAGGAAGTGTACGTTGCGCTCGAAACGGCGACGGACAAATGCGAAGACGCCGCCAATGTGCTCGAGACCATCCTGATTAAACACGCCTGAAACTTCCGCTATGACGATACTTGTTGCCGTGATCATCCTGATCGCGCTCGGTTTCGACTTCCTGAACGGCTTTCACGATTCGGCCAACTCCATCGCGACCATTGTCTCCACGCGCGTTCTGACGCCGCGTAAGGCGGTCATGTGGGCGGCGTTTTTCAATCTGATCGCCGCGTTCATGTTCGATGTCCATGTGGCCAAGACCATCGGCAAGGGTCTGGTGGATCTGGCCGCGGTCAACGAATATGTCATCATGTCCGGGCTGATCGGCGCGATAGTCTGGAACCTGATCACTTGGTTTTATGGCATCCCTTCCAGCTCCTCCCATGCACTGATGGGCGGTTATGCCGGCGCAGCCATCGCCCATCACGGCTTCGGAAGCATCCTCTGGAGCGGCTGGACCAAAACCGTGCTCTTTATCGGCATTGCGCCCCTCATGGGTATGGTGATGGGCTTTATCCTCATGACCGCTGTGACATGGATCTTCCATAAGAAGCGCGAAGGCGACGTCAACGGCATCTTCCGCAAATTGCAGTTGGTGTCCGCTGCTGCTTACAGCCTTGGCCATGGTACCAATGACGCCCAGAAGACGATGGGCATCATTACGGGCTTACTGGTCACCACCGGAATTCTCAAGACGTTCGACGTGCCGTACTGGGTGATCCTCATGTCTCACGCTGCGATTGCCATGGGCACGCTCTTCGGCGGCTGGCGCATCGTCAAGACGGTCGGCCAGAAGATTACCAAGCTGAAGCCTGCGGGCGGCTTTTCCGCCGAAACCGCCGGAGCGATTACCCTGCTGGTCACCGCCTTCAGCGGCATCGCCGTCAGCACCACGCATACCATCAGCGGCGCGATCATGGGTGTTGGCGCCACCCGCCGCGCGTCTGCCGTGCGCTGGGGCGTCGCCGGCAATATCGTCATCGCCTGGATTCTGACCATTCCCGCCTCCGCTATCGTCGGAGCCGTTTGCTACTATGCCGTGGGCTGGATGGAAAAGTAGCGACGGAGCAAGAAACTCGTTCCATTTGAAGGCCCTTGCTGACGTCACCGTTAACAAGGGCTTTTCGCAAAATGAGGCGCTGTAAAGACCCGCACGTGAGCGACTACATAAGAGGGTTCTCCATCACATCACATGCTGGCATAGGTCGTGCAGCATTGCTTTTAATTGAGAGGGCTCCACGGAGATGAAATTGTAAAATTTACAATCTGTTCGTGCGCCGTTTCGAGATTTGCGGCTCGCTCAGACTCTGCAATTCCTGCAATTTTTAATGATTTCTGCACGAAAAGCAAGCTGATCCAAGTCCGTTTGCACTGCAACTTAAGGAGGCGTGAAGGTGAAACTGCATTCACTGTTACTCTTTTTGACGGCATTTGCCGTTGCCGCGAAGGCCGATCCGCGGCTGTGGGATACTCACGGAGCCACCGTGTTCCAGAATGGGCGTGTCGAGTGGTCCGCAAGCGTTGCCCGCGACGCCAACGGCATGACCGTGACCACATGGTCCGACCTGCACACGGGCAGCCGCGAAATCTATGCGCAGCTTATCAATCCGGTGGGCCAGGCGCTGTGGGGCAGTGGCGTACAGCTTACCGATGATCCGCACGAGCAAAGTCAGCCGCAAGTAATCGCGACCAGCGACGGGTGGATTGTAGCCTGGATTGACTATCGCAATGTCCCATCCGGTCATACGCATCGCGAAGAGGGCGGCTACCTCTATGCGCAGAAGCTGGATTACGATGGCAATCCCCTTTGGGTACAGGGGGGAGTGTGTATAGACAGCAGTTTCGATACCCGGGTGAGATGGGGTTTTCTGCACCTCGTCTCTGATGGGAGCGGAGGGGCGATGATCGCTTGGGCCACGGTGGCATCAGGATATTCCACTTATGTAGCTCGCGTGACAGGCTCTGGGGCGCTCGCCTGGCCGTGCATGACGATCACGACTTCCGGCACAAGCCCACTTCTCATGGATGTTGTTAGCGATGGCAACGGTGGAATCGTCATTGTTTGGCAGGCCAATTCGACTTCCGGACTGGCGGCGACACTGGTGAGCGCTGACGGCACCACTCCGTGGGGAGCGTATTCCCGAATCGGATGGTGGAGCAGCTCCGCGGTGTCGCTTGCTTCCGACGGGGAAGGCGGATTCTATGCCGCCTGGCAGGGCTACGTATCTCCGCAATGGGATCACAACATTTACGCGCAACACGTGAACGCGTCCGGACAACCGCTGTGGAATGCGGATGGCACCCTAATCTGCAACGTGACAGGTCCACAGAACAATCCGGTGCTGGCGGCCAGTTATCAAGGTGGAGCGAATGACGGCTGTGTGGTGGTGTGGAACGATGCGCGGAATACCAGCCGCCCAGACGTCTACTACACGCAGAAACTGAGCCCGTCCGGCGTTGCCCTGTGGGACAGCAACGGAATTGTCCTGTGTGACAGTGTGCGGGCCTACCGCAACATGGCGTTGACCAGTGACGGCGCGGGAGGATTCGTGGCCGCATGGGAAGACCTGCGGGGCATAGATTACACCAATCCCACCGGCGGACAGGATATTGGGGCCTTGCATCTGAACGCCAGCGGGCGGCGACTGTGGAATGGCGACGTCGTTCCCGTTTGCACCGGCGCGCGAGATCAGTTGCTTCCGGCGCTCGTGCCGGAGAATGGCGCGTTTCTGGTGCTGTATCAAAACGGAGATCGCATCGCCTACGACGATTCGGCCATCACCGGGTTCTCCCTTCAGAGACTCGATGCCGTCAGTGGCGCACGGCAGTTTTCCGATTCGGGGATGGTAGTGACGAACTACTCGGTTAACACACCGTCCGGTCTCTGCGCGGCGCCGATGTCGGATCACCGCACGGCAATGTTCTGGAATAGCAATGGCAACCACTACCAGATTCTCGACCAGCAAGGCCGCCGCACCCTGAATTCCGACACGGCCATCATCCGGTGTGATGTTGCGCAATTGACTCCGGAAATTACGCACGTATGTGCGGATGGTTCAGGCGGTGTATTCGCGATTTTGGATGGGTATACCAATCGCGAGGATGCTTTCCTGGCGCGGATTGCTCCTGACGGCCATCTTGTGAATAACGGTTATGCTCAGCGGCTTTTGCCGCCGGGCGATGAGCTTGGCATTTACAGTGACGCGGTTTGTCCGGACGGGGAAGGCGGATGCTATGTCACGGTCGAGAGGATCCTCGGCGAGAGCTTACCCAGTGACATCTGGGGTAATCTCTACCTGACTCACTGGGATGCCAATTGTCAACCGCTCTGGCAAACGCCGGTGCTGCTCGACACGATGATTGATATGTTCCAGCCCATTTCGCTGCTTCCTCATCCGCAGGGCGGTGTCGTGATGTGGTCGGCCGGGCGTCTGGCTCGTATCAGCGCCAACGGCACGGTGATCTGGAACGCTGACGTGGGCGATTCCTTAAACCTGTGGGGGCAAGCTCTCATCGCTGCTGGTCAGTCCGGATTCTATCTGGCCGGTACGCGGGGATCGGACATGCACGACGAGGTGGAGACCCTGCGCGTGACGCTGGATGGGCAGGTCCCATGGCCGGCGAGGGTGGTGGCTCTTCAGCCTGCTCAAGATTTCCAGCAGGAGTGCAGTATCGCCGCCGACAATGCGGGCAATCTGATCATCGCATGGGCGGACTACAGTCACGTTCTCCAGAGCCGGCACATCTTTGCGCAGAAATTGTCGCCGGACGGAGCGCGAATGTGGGGAGATAGCGGTCGCGTGGTCGTGTTCGCCACCGAGGGACAGTACTCCAGCCAATGCTATCCGGCGGTTGTCTCCGATGGTTCGGACGGCGCCTTTGTCGCCTGGTCCGACTATTACCACTCAAGTTCCATCTATGCCACTCACCTGAACGCTGACGGATGGTCCGGGCCCGATCCCTATTGGGTGCAGAACCGCGGCGGCTGCCTCTCGGATTCCAACGCCGATGCCGGGAGCGCGCCGCTCATGCTTTCGTCCGGTAGCGGTGAAGCGGTGGTGGTATGGACGCAGGATAACCGGCAGTCCCAAGCCGAAGATCAGGGGCTTTATGCGCAGCGCATTGTCTCCGCAACTTTGGCCGCAAGGAAGGAGAACACTCTCCTGCCGCTGCGGTACACGCTTTATCAGAACTTTCCCAATCCCTTCAATCCGACGACAGAGATTCGCTTCGACTTGCCCAAGGCAGAGCATGTGCGGCTGCGGATTTATAATTCCCTCGGTCAACTTGTGACCACGTTGATAGATGAGCAGCGATCTGCCGGATCCCATGCGGTTATATGGAACGGAGCCAATGCCGCCACCGGCCTCTACTTTTGCCGCCTCGAAGCCGGGAGCCATATGCAGACCAAAAAAATGCTCTTGATGAAATAGCGGTTTTCATTTCAGCCTTTTCTTTCAGTGCCCGAATACAAACAGCTTGAACGCGCGCTGCGAATCTTGCAGCGCATGATGACCTATGGCCGCGTCACCGCGCAGGAACTCCATCTCGATCTGTTCGATGGCAAGGAGTCTGTGCGCACCATTCAGCGGACGCTGCGCTTTATCGAAAACTCGCACATTCCGCTGGTGACCGAGCGCGGCGCGCATGGCGAGTGTTTTTACAGTCTGCCGCGCGCCTTCAAGTCTATTCCCGTGGCGCTGTCCTCCGATGAAGTCCTCGCTGCCATTCTGCTCAGCCAGTTTTCCGACTATTTTCAGGGCACCCAGATCGGCGAGGACATCGTCACAGTTTTCGAGAAGATCGACCAGCTTGTGCCGCCCGGATCGGTGGCTATGGCTACGGCCTTCCGCGATATTTCCGACACCTTTCTTGTCCATGAGCCGGGCCGTGTCAATCTGAAGCCGCGCGGCGGCGTGCTGCGTGATCTGTTCCGTGCCATTCTCGAACGCCGTGTCTGCACCGTCACCTATGGCCGCTCGGGCAAAACCTTTGAGATTCATCCGTACAGTCTGCTCTTTCACTCGGGTTCGCTCTATGCGGTGGTGTATCAACCCAAGCACGAAAGCTGGATTCATCTGGCCTTGCCGCGCATCGAAGAGATTATCCCTTCCGAAGAGTGCTTCGAGCGCGATGCGTCGTTTAATCTGAAAGATCGCGTCCGCAGCAATTTCGGCATCTGGTCCGAGGCTCCCGAACGGGTAAAGATCCGGTTTGAGAAGACCGTCGCCCCGTCCATTGCCGAGCGGATCTGGCATCCCAGCCAGAGTTTTGAATTTCTGGAGGGCGGCGATCTGGTACTCTCCATGACCGTTGGCCTCTCCTCGGAGCTTCTGGCCTGGGTCCTGCGATGGGAAAGATATGCGGAAGTGCTTGACCCACTTGAGTTTCGCCGTAGAGTCCGGGAGGCCCTCGAGAAAACTATTTCGCGCTATATTTAGCTCGTCATGATTTGACGTTCTGCGGTGTAAATTACCTCCTGTAACAATCAAGGAGGTCCAAGATGGCTGCGCAACCGCATTTCTTCCCACATCAGTTTGTTTCAAGTCTGTCCGCATCTCCCGCGCCGGGCACGTCCTTTCCCGACTGGCCGGCCCGGCCTGTCACCCGCCCATCGTCCAATTTCTCCGACGCCCAACGCACTTTCGAAACCCAGTTCATACATCAGGCTCTGCGGGAGCACCGGGGCAACATCAGCCGCACCGCTGATGCCATCGGCATGTCCCGCCGCAATCTGCAGCTCAAAATTCAGAAGCTCGGCATAGACATCGACGCCTTCCGCCCCGCCATCCACGAGCCGATAGAAGATTAAGGCTTTACGCGCATCCGTGCTCTTGGCCTTGTCATCCTGCATTCTTCTTAGGATGCAGGATCTCTCTTTGTTGCATGTTGTGTTCCTACACTTCCGGAGTTCTCATGCTCACCCCTACCGATTTTCTGCTCTTCGCCGCGATTACGCTCGTGGCCGCGTCTGTGCCGGTGCTGCTGGTGCTGCGGCGGCTGCGCGCGGAAGACAACAGCGCGAAGATTCTCGAGCAGCTTGCCGCTATGGAAAAACGGCTGTGCGATGAGAATCTGCGGCTGCGGGAATCCTTCGAGCGCGCGCTGCGGGAATCGGGCGAGGCTCATGGCCGCGTGCAACTTGATGCTACCGAACGGCTGATGGCCCAGATCCGCCTCAGCCTCGATGCCATGCGCGCCGACAATGAGAGTAAGCTCGAGAAGATCCGCGCCACGGTGGATGAAAAGCTGCAAACCACCCTCGAGAACCGTCTGGGCGAATCCTTCAAACTCGTCAGCGAGCGGCTCGAACTGGTGCACAAAGGACTCGGCGAAATGCAATCGTTGGCCAGCGGGGTGGGGGACCTCAAACGGGTGCTCACCAATGTGCGTTCACGCGGGACCTTCGGCGAAGTGCAGCTTGCCGCACTGCTGGAGCAGGTGCTGACGCCTGCGCAGTATGACTGCAACTGTGCCACCATTCCCGGCAGCAGCGAACGCGTGGAGTTTGCTATCCGCCTGCCCGGACGCGATGACGACACGAGCATTGTCCATCTGCCGATTGACGCCAAATTCCCGCAGGAAGACTACCTGCGGCTGCAGGATGCCTATGAAGCCGGCGATCAGGCTGCACTGGATGCCGCCCGCAAGGCGCTGCGCACACGGCTGCTGAATGAGGCGGCCACGATCCGCGCCAAGTATGTTTCTCCGCCGCACACCACCGATTTTGCGTTGCTGTTTCTGCCCACGGAAGGACTCTATGCCGAAGTCCTGCGCATCGGCGGCGTGGCTGAGGCCATGCAGACCGACCAGCATGTGATTCTCGTCGGCCCGACTACCCTCTATGCTGTGCTCAGTAGCCTGCAGATGGGATTCCGCACGCTGGCCATCGAAAAGCGCTCCAGCGAAGTCTGGACGATTCTCGCCGCCGTCAAGACCGAGTTCGGCAAGTTCGGCGAATCTTTGAGCGCCGTCAGCCGCAAGCTGCAGGAAGCATCCAACAAGATCGAAGACAGCGCCAAACGTTCACGAGCCGTCGAGCGCACCTTGCGTCAGGTGGAAGCGCTGCCCGAGCATGAAGCCGTGCGTCTGATTCCACCAACAGAGGCAGGAGGTAACGGCAGCGCTTGATGTCGCTTGGGAACCTCGGGGAAGAGCAGAGAATTCCTTCAGAGTTCGCCTCTCCACAGAGACTTTGATCAGCTAAAGCCGAGTATTATTTTGACAAACACAAGGGTTTACAAAGTTTTCTTTCTCACGCCTTTGCCCTGATCGTTCGATCAAAGAAACTTAATCTTACTGTTCCCGCCCTCTCTTAGTGTTATAAGTCCTGATTCGATAGAATTTTGTACTGGTTATGACATAGCTATTGCTAAATATGACTTGGCATGTTATTATATCAACGTGGGGTAGAGAGGTTTACTCCTACTCCGCGAACTCTTGGGAGTGCCTTGACCGTGGCGCTCTTGTTTTCTACTCAGGATATTGCGCCGATGCCTAAGAAGAAGACCAATCCATCGTTTGATGATACATCGCAGCCCGCAGAACTATCCCAGCCTTCGGAGGAAACGGCACCGGATGTAGCCGCAGCCGGAGCAGATCGGTCTGACAGCACCCATGCTGAAGCCGGGACAGAATCGCGGCCCGATAGCACCCGCCATGCAGCCACGTTCCCGATTGTAGGGATCGGTGCGTCAGCAGGCGGTCTGGAAGCGTTTGAACGTTTTTTCAAAGCCATGCCGGCGGATGCCGGAATGGCTTTTGTCATCGTCCAACATCTCGATCCGACCCATAAAAGTCTGCTTACGGAGCTGGTCCGTAAGTTTACCCAGATGCCGGTGCAGGAGATCGAGGATAAGGTGGCGGTGCAGTCCAATACCGTGTACATCATTCCGCCCAATTGCGACTTGACCATTTCCAAGGGACACTTGCACTTGCTCGACCAGTCCCATGTGCGTGGTCGGCGGTTGCCGATAGATCTCTTCTTCCACTCAATGGCCGCGGACTTGGAGGAGCGGGCCATCTGCATCGTGCTCTCGGGAACGGGGACCGAAGGCACGCTGGGCCTGAAGGCGATCAAAGAGCGCGATGGCATGGTGATGGTGCAGTCACCGGATTCCGCCCAATATGACGGCATGCCGCGCAGCGCGGTCTCCACCGGACTGGCGGACTTCGTGCTTCCGCCCGAACGCATGCCCGAGCAGCTCATCGCCTACGTTCGCCGTGCCGCCGTGCCGCAAGGTGTGAAACCCACCTCGCCGCCGCCCAAGCCGCCCAGCGAGCAGTTGACCCGCATCCTCACCCAGTTGCGCGCACAGACCGGCCACGATTTTTCCCTTTATAAGCAAAACACGATCATCCGCCGGATTGAGCGGCGGATGTCGGTCAGCCACATCGACAGCCTGGCCGATTACGCGCACTACCTGCCGCAGAACCCGGTGGAAGTGGAAACGCTCTTCAAAGAGCTGCTGATTGAAGTCACCAATTTTTTCCGCGATCCGGACGCCTTCACCGCGATCCGCGTTAAGGTCATTCCCGCGCTGATCACGCACCGCCCGCTGGACACGCCTGTGCGCATCTGGGTTCCCGGCTGCTCCACCGGCGAAGAGGCCTACAGCCTGGCCATGCTGCTGCGCGACTACATGGATGAGCACCGCCGCGAGTACAAGGTGCAGATCTTTGCCACCGATATCGACAAGGAAGCGATTGAAGTCGCCCGTGCCGGCGCCTACACCGACAGCATCAGCGCGGACATTCCCAACGACTCCTATTTGCGCTTCTTCAGCAAGGAAGGCAATACCTATCAGGTGCGCAAGCCGATCCGCGATATGATTGTCTTTGCGATGCAGAGCGTGGTCAAGGATCCGCCGTTCTCCAAGCTGGATCTGGTGAGCTGCCGCAACCTGATGATCTACATGGGACCGGAACTGCAACGGCGCGTGCTGCGTCTGTTCCACTATGCGCTGAAGCCGGGCGGCTATCTGTTCCTCGGCAGCTCCGAGAGCGTGGGCGAGTTTTCCGATCTGTTCACCGCGGTCGACCGCAAGTGGAAAATCTACGAGCGCCGCGGCCATATGACGCCGTTCCCCACGGGACCGACCTACGCCCACGAGCCCGCGCCCTCTCTGCCGTCCCCGGCCACCGAGCGCGACCTCCGGCCCCGTGACAAGGTCAGTCTGCGCGATGTGGCCGAACGCTCCCTGCTGAACACCTATGCGCCCGCCGCCGTCATCATCAACGACCGGGGTGACGTGCTCTATATTCATGGCCGCACCGGCAAATACCTCGAACCGTCCTCCGGCGAGGCCAACATGAACATCGTCGCCATGGCCCGCGACGGGCTGCGGCTGGAACTGGGCACGGCTCTGCGCAAGGCCCTGGTCCAGCATGAGGAAGTCCGCTATGAGCATCTCCGTGTGCGCACCAACGGCGATGCGCAGCATATCAATTTGGTCGTCCGTCCGCTGACCGAACCGGACTCCGTTTCGGGATTGCTGCTGGTGGTCTTCGAGGAATACACTCCGCCTGAGCCGGCGGAGACGGGCGGCGTCTTCGACGCTCCCGAGGCCGCCCAGCGCCGGATTACCGAACTGGAGCAGGAACTCAGCGCCACCCGCGAGTATCTGCGGGCCACCGTCGAGGAACTGGAAACGACCAACGAGGAGCTGAAGTCCGTCAACGAGGAACTGCAATCCGCCAATGAAGAGTTGCAGAGCACCAATGAGGAACTTGAAACCTCCACCGAAGAGCTGCAATCGGTCAACGAAGAGCTGATGACGGTCAACGTCGAACTGGAGACCAATCTCGAAAGCTTGACGCGGGCCAACAACGACCTGAACAACCTGCTGGTGAGCACCGACATCGGCACCATCTTCCTCGACGATGCGCTGTGTGTCGAGCGCTTCACCCCTGCCGCGGCGCGCTTCGTCAACCTGATTCCCGGCGACGTGGGCCGTCCGATTGCGCATCTGGTCGCCAATCTGGAAAACACTACGCTGGTCGAGGATGCCCGCGCGGTGATCGACACTCTGAAGGTGTGCGAACGGGAATTGCGCACCACGGAGGGACGCTGGTGTCTCGTCCGTGTGCTGCCCTATCGAACCGTGGAAAACGTGGTGCAGGGCGCAGTGATCTCCTTTATCGACATTACCGAGCAGAAGCGCACCCAGGAGCGGCTGCAGGTGCTGACGCGCGCCATCGAGCAGTCGCCCAGCATCGTCATGATCACCAATCTGCAGGGCGAAATCGAATATGTTAACTCCCGCTTCACCGCAGTGACCGGCTACACGCCGGAGGATGTCCTGGGCAAACCGCCGCGTTTCCTGCGCTCGGACGAGTATGCGGCGGAATTCTTCCAGCAGATGTGGGACACGCTGCTTGCCGGCAAGGAGTGGCACGGCGAACTGCACAACCGCAAGAAGAACGGCGATATGTTCTGGGAGACGGTGGTCATCTCGCCGCTGCGGCTGGCGGGCGGAACCATGACGCAGTTCGTGTCGGTCGGCGAGGATGTCACCGCTCTCAAGCAAATGGAGGGCTTGCGCCGGCTGGCGGCGGTGATTCATGATTCGGAAGACGCGATCAGCGTCCTCGATTTTGACGGCGGGATTCTCGCCTGGAACCGCGGTGCAACCAATACCTACGGCTGGACGGAAGCAGAAGCGCTGAAATTGAACCTCCGCGACCTGATCCCCGGCAGCCTGCATAGCAAGATGCTGGAAACACTACACCGCCTGAAGGAGGGCCACTCGCCCGAACCGTTCCGCTCGATGCGGCGGTCGCGCGACGGCAAGCCGTTTGAAGTGTGGTGTACGATGAGCCGCCTCCTCGGAGACAATGGGCAGGCCTTCGGCATCTCCGTCACCGAACGCAATATCACCGGGAGTGCGTCCCAGCCCTGGGACCAACGCAAATCCTGATACCGTGTTGTAGACGTCACAATAGAGTTCTATGTCGAGGCGCGGCGGCCCGGGAGGATGAGGGATGGCCGCTGCCGCCAAGCAAGCCGCGCGGGCTTATCCCGCTCCGGCGGATCGTTAATCATGCAATCAGATTGGAGTGCCACATTATGGTTAAGCGAGACGTGTCCGCTCCTCATAGTGGAAAAAGCACCAAGCTGCGTCAGGTAGCGGAAGATATCCTTAAGACGCGCGGCAAGGACTCCGCCGATAGCGCGCCGCTTATGCCCGATGATGTGCAACGGATCGCACATGAATTGCATGTTCATCAGGTCGAACTCGAGGCCCAGAACGAAGAGTTGCGGCGGAGCCAACTGGAACTGCAAATGGCCTACGCCAAACTGGCGGACATGTTCGATTTTGCGCCGGTGGGCTACTTTACGCTGGACCAGAAGGGCACCATTCTGGAGGCCAATCTCACCGCCGCGCTACTGCTGGGAATGGATCGAAGCAAACTGATCGGAAGGCCTTTCACGCGCTTCATCGCACCGGAGAGCCTCGACGCCTTTTATCTCTATCGCCGCAATGCGCTCGCCGCCCGGGCACGGCACACGCTGGTGGCGGCCATGGTCAAGGCCACCGGAGTGCCCTTCGTGGCCAACCTCGACAGCATCTCCGCGCCGGATACGTCGGGTAAGGCTCCCATGCTGCGCGTGACCCTGAGCGACATTACCCCGCTGGCCGACGCCGAGCGCGCGCTGCGCGTAAGCGAAGAGAAATACCGCACGCTGATTCACAACGTTCCGGTGGTGACGTGGACGCGGGACAGCCAGGGGGTATTTGTGTTCATCAGCCCCAACATCGAATCGGTCTGCGGGTTTACTCCGGAAGAAGTGCTCGGCACCGACATGCGCTTCTGGAAACGGCAGGTGCATCCCGAGGATACGCCGCGTGTGATTCACAGCTTTATGCAGATGCTCTCCAAGGGCGAAGCGGCCGACGTGGAATACCGCTTCCGCCACAAGCGCGGTGACTGGATCTGGCTGCAAGGCCGCGCACTGCGCCGCATCGAAGAGAGCAATAGCGTGCGCGTGGACGGCATTCTGATCGACATCTCCGAGCGCAAACGCGCCGAGGAGCAGGCGAAAGAGGCCCAGCGCCGCCAGGCCTTCCTGGAAAAGCAGGCGGCCCTCGGACAGATTGCCGCCGCCGTGGCGCACGAGATCAACAATCCGCTCGGCGGCATCCAGAATGCGTTTTTGTTGCTGAAGAAAGCCGTCCCACCCGATCATCCCAATGCCATGTTCGTCGGGCTGGTCGAACGCGAGATCCGCCGCATGGCCGAGATCGTTCGCCAGATGACGATGCTCTACCGCCCTTCCGCCGGAAAACGTTGTGAATGCGATGCGGTGACCGCGGTCAAGGAGACGCTGCAAATTCTCTCCAGCGACAGCCGCTCCCACGGCATTACCTTCCGCTTTGTTACGGAACTTCCCGAACTGGCCGTGCGGATGGGCGAAGGAGAATTGCGGCAGGTCATTTACAACCTTGTGATCAATGCCCTGCAGGTCTCCTCTCCGGGCAAGGATATCGAAATCGGTTTCGAGCACAACGGGGATGTGGGGCGGATCTCCGTCACCGACCACGGCGAAGGAATTCCCGAAGATGTGCTGCCCCATATTTTCGAACCCTTCTACTCCCGCGTGAAGCGCGGCGATCAGAGCAGCATGGGCTTAGGCCTCTCGGTCTCCCGCAGCCTTGTCGAGGGTGTCGGCGGCGCCATCGAGATCCAGACCAAGCCCGGCGAAGGAACCACCTTTACCCTGGTGCTCTCTTGCCCGGCGAAATAGAATCACTTGCCATCCTGACTTAAAGCCCTTGCCGGAAACCGCAAGGGCTTTTGTTTTGGCGCGGGGGCATCGCCCGAAACCTCGACGTGCCTCAACACGTGTACGAGTAGAAACGCAGAGGTCCGCTGATGAAGAAAGATAGATTATCGCGGGTCGGCAACGCGGAAATTGCCGAAATTTTCAATACGATGGCTGGCCTGCTGGATATTGAAGGCGCCAATCCCTTCCGCATCCGTGCCTATCGTACTGCCGCTTACACCGTAGGCAATCTCGCGCAGAATGTGTCCGATCTGGTCAAACAGAATGAGGATCTCTCCACGCTGCCGGGAATCGGCAAGGATCTGGCCGCCAAGATCGAGGAGATCGTCAACACCGGGACACTTTCCAAACTTCAGGAACTGGAGAAGGAGACCCCGCAGACGCTGATCGAGCTGATGCGCATGCCCGGGCTGGGTCCCAAGCGGATTAAGCTGCTCTATCATGAATTGGGTGTGAAGGATCTGGACACCCTGAAAGCCGCGCTGAACAGCGAGCAGATCACCACCGTTTCCGGCTTCGGTGAAAAGACGATCCAGCGCCTGCGTGAACAGATAACCCAGACCCAGCAGTGGGAACAGCGCGTCAAGATTTCCGTAGCCGATGACGTTGCGACCCGTATGGTAGACTACTTGCGCGGCGCCAACGGCGTCAAGGAATGCATTGCCGCAGGCAGCTACCGCCGCCGCAAGGAAACCGTTGGCGACCTGGATATGCTGGTGACCTGCACCCGTCACTCGGATGTGATGGAGCGGTTCATCCGCTATGGCGGCGTGGCCCGCGTCCTGTCTCATGGCGACACCCGCTCCACGGTGGTGCTGTCCTCGGGATTTCAGGTGGATGTGCGCGTGGTGCCGCAGGCCAGTTACGGTGCGGCCCTGCTCTATTTCACTGGCTCCAAGCCGCACAACATCACCCTGCGCAAGATGGCCCTCGAACGGCATCTGAAGATCAACGAATACGGCGTCTTCAAAGGCGCCAGGAGCATCGCAGGCAGAACTGAAGAAGAGATGTACGCCACTCTCGGCCTGCCCTACATCGAGCCCGAACTGCGGGAGAACCTCGGTGAAATCGAGGTTGCTCTGCAGGGCGAGTTGCCGGATCTTGTGGACCTCGGCGACATTCGCGGCGAATTGCATGCGCACACCACCGAGTCCGATGGCCGCAGCACACTCGAAGAGATGGCACAGGCTGCCAAGGCGCGCGGCTACAAATACCTGGCCATCAGCGATCATTCCCAGCGTCTGGCCATGGCCCGCGGCCTCGATCCCAAACGGCTGCGAGTCCAGATGGCCGCCATTGACAAGCTGAATGCCAAACTGAAAGGCATCGTCATTCTCAAATCCTCCGAGGTGGATATTCTGGAAGACGGTTCGCTCGATTTGCCCGATGAGATCCTTGCCCGGTTGGACGTGGTGACCTGTTCGGTGCACTCGCTGTTCAAACTTCCCCTGGCCAAACAGACCGAGCGGATCATCCGCGCCATGGACAATCCCTATTTCAACATTCTCGGCCATCCCACGGGCCGCCTGATTAACCAGCGTCCACCCTATGAAGTGGACATGCAGAAAATTCTGCTGGCCGCCCGCGAGCGCGGTTGCTTCATGGAAGTGAATGCCCATCCCGACCGCCTCGACCTGAATGACATGCACTGCCGCATGGCGAAGGATCTGGGGGTGAAGATCGCCATCTGCACCGACGCGCACACGACGCAGGACCTGAACCTGATGCGCTATGGCGTCTGGCAGGCGCGGCGCGGCTGGCTGTCCGCCGACGATGTGCTGAATACCCGCACCTGGACCCAATTGAAGAAGCTATTGAAGCGAAAGTGAGGAGACAGCGTCATGCTGGAATTTACCCGCGAGGACTTGCGAAAACTCATCGCACGGCAGGAGCAGCCGTGCGTTTCCATCTACACTCCCCTGCACCTCGATATGCCCGGAGCTTTGCACAATCCGGTGCCCTTCAAAAAACTGCTGAGTGATGCCGAAAAAGCGATGCTCGCCGCGGGGCACTCGGCGTCACGCGTGAACAAAGTCGTGCAGCCGGGCCGCGAACTCCTCGCGGACTATGGCTTCTGGCAGCATCGCAGCGCGGGGCTGGCCGCCTTTTTGTCCCCTTATGGTTTCTATCGCTTCCGTCTGCCCACGGTGCCGCCCGAAAAGCTGGTCGTGGCCGGCCGCTTCTATACCAAGCTCCTGCTTCCCCTGCTGCAAGGCGACGGCGCGTTTTGCATTCTCGCTATGAGCCAGAATGAAGTGCGGCTGATTCAGGCGACGCATCGGAGCGAACAGCGCCTCGATCTGAAAAAAGTCCCCGCCAACATGGACGATGCTCTGCAATATCAAAAGCTGGAGCGGCAGCTCCAGCTTCACACCTATGCCAATCCGTCTTCGGCCTTTCTGGGGACGCGCACCGGCGTCTTTCACACTCAGGGCGCGCCGCCCGATGAGAAGAAAGAAGACGTCTCCCGCTATATGGAAATCCTGGCCAAGGCGGTCTCCGAGCGTCTGCAAAATGATACCGCGCCGCTGATGCTGGCCGCAGTCGAATATCTGCATCCCATGTTCCATGCCCATTGCACTTACCCGCACCTGATTCCCGAAGGCCTCCATGGCAATCCGGAAACCCTGAGCGACATGCAACTGCGGGAACAGGCATGGGGCAAAGTCCAGCCCGTGTTCTCTAAAGCGCGCATGAACGCCATGAAAAGGTACGATGACATCAAAGCCTCGCCTCTGGCCTCCAACGATCCGCTCAAGGTCATTCCCGCCGCCTACAACGGCGCGGTGGATACTCTGTTTGCCGACGTCGACGTGGAACTCTGGGGGAGGTTCGATGCCGAGAACAACACCGTCGAACTGCACAAGGATATGCAGCCGGGGGACGTCGATCTGCTGGATGCTGCCGCCACCCAAACCCTGCTGCAATCGGGAGTGGTCTATGGCCTGCGCAAGGAGGACATGCCCAACCCTTCACCGCTGACCGCACTGTTCAGATACCCGGTCTGAAAGAAAATGCTGAAAGGCTGAAAAGAGAAAACCCGGACGCCTCTGCTCCGGGTCTTCTTTTGGCTCTTTGGCATTTCGGTTTTTTGGCTTTTGTCCTCAGTCTTGCGCTTCGGCGGCGGCGGTGGTGGTTCGCCTGCCCTTGATGTGCGGGTTCATCTCTCCGTAGTTCTTAGGAACCATTCCCCGGTCATAGCGTCGGGCGCGCACCTGTGTGATTTCCGCTCCAAAGAACACAATCAGCGACGTGTAATAAAACCAGAGCAGCAGCACCACCAGCGAGCCTGCCGCGCCGTACGCCGAGCCGACGCTGCTGTAGCCGAGGTATTTGCCGATGGCAAACTTGCCGATCACAAACAACATGGCGGTAATCAGTGCGCCGATCCACACATCCCGCCACGCCAGCCGCACGTCGGGCAGCACTTTGTAGATGAGGGCAAAGATCAGAACATAGACGGCAAAGGACGCGGTCGAGTCAACGGTCTCCCACATCCCGGTTCCGGAGAATACGAAGTTCAACGCGGCACTGATCACCAGAGAGGCCAGCGTCAGAAAGCCCGTCACAGCCATCATGGTCAGGGAAAGCAGCCGCTGACGGATAAAGGTCCAGACGTCGTTGCCCGGCTTGGCATGCACGTCCCAGATCGTGTTCATCGAAAACTGCAACTGGGCAAAGACTCCGGTGGCCGAAATCAACAGGGTGATTCCACCGATCACTGCCGACGTCGCGCCGGTGTGGTGCTGTTTGCGCAGGTTGTCGATCACCAGATCAATTACGGCACTGGCCTGCGGCCCGACCAGGCTCTGAATTTGATTTACCAGTTGAATCTGCGCATCCGAACCGATCAGGCCGGCGATAAACAGAAAGATCATCAGCAGCGGCGCAAGGGACAGCGCGGTATAGAAAGCCAGAGCCGCCCCCAGCGTTGCCGCGTTGTCGGTCGAAAAATCGTCCACCACACAGACGATAAACTTGAACAGATCCTTAACCGCCGACATGCCTGTCCTTTCTGTCTGAAAACCATGGGTGCTGCGCCCCTGCCCTTCACTCGGACCCGCAAGGGCATTCGGACTCCCTTCATCCTTCCGCCTTCATCCTTTCTTCTAAACCCTTTGCCCGAAAGCAGGGTTTCTTATACAGGCAGGGAATTTTTGAAAATGTGCAAGGGGGTTATTGCTTTTCGGGGTGCACCGTGATATATTTACCGAGTATGCGGTAAGCCCGCGCCCTTAGAGCACCCAGGCGGGTCCTACAACCACGGGAGGACACAATGTCAGAGCCGATGATTATCGAAGCAGTCCCGATTTTCGACGGATGGGCGGTGAAGTTCCAGGGTACCAAGTCAGCCTACAGCACCCACGACAACAAAGCGGCGGCGGTCAAAGCCGCCAGCGAGCTTGCGCAATCCATGCTCCCCAGCGCGGTCAAAATTCTGAAGGAGGACGGCACGGTCGAGACCGAGTTGGATTTTGCCGAATAGCCCTTTCCTCGATTTTCCCACGGCTTGCAGCCTGACCTGAACCCAGTCAGCAGCCATCCCTTGTTCCGTCACTGGCCGGCGGCGTGCGCCGCCGGCCTTTATCTGCCTGAACGTTCACCCCTTAGCCAGAGAAACGCACATGCACCGCAACGCCCTGATCCTTGCACTTCTGGTCTGTCTTATTACCACCTTGCCCGCCCTCGCCCAGCCGGAAAAGGGTAGTACCATGATCTCGGGTACCGTATCCTTCTCTCATTACAGCGGCGACCTCTATTCGAGTTACACGGACGTGATGTTGGCTCCCAATGTCTCCTACTTTCTGACACCAAACGTGGCTCTCGGTGGAGAATTGGCGGGAGGCTTGAGCAGTGGAAATGGCTATACCACCACTCGGGTGCTGATCGGCCCATCTCTAAACGTTTACTTCTCCTCAGCTTCGCAAGTCGTCCCATACGTCGGCGGGGCTCTGCTCTTGGAAAGCGAATCCCACAGGTACAGCGGTCACACCTTTACCTACTCCGGCAACAGCATCAAGCTTCGCGCGGGCCTGGCCTGGTTTGTCCGCCCGGCCTTGGCCCTTACGCCGGAATTTCAAATCAACTTTGACACCCGGGAGGAGCCTGAAGGCTACTGGAACGGGCAAGCACACACGGTGAATATGCACGGCACGGTGGTCTCGTTTGGCATGGGCATCTCCGGCCTGCTCGGCCCCCACAAGAAATAGCTAAGTCGCCTATTGATAGCACAGCGGGCGGGTCACTTGACCCGCCCGTTTCTATTGGCGCATACCCAGCAACAGTTCCATGCTGCCCGGCACGTGCTCATCTTTTAGTTCCACCACGGCGGGAAGCCCTTCAAAGCGCGGGTCATTGACCAGCAGTTCGAAAGCCTTGGGGCTGATGGTCCCCTCGCCGATGGCCTCATGGCGGTCCACATGGCTGGCAAAGGCGGATTTGCAGTCATTCAGATGAAAAGCCCGCAGCATCGGAAAGCCCACCGTCTTGCCGAACTGCTCCCACACCCCGGCATAGCTTTCCGCGGTGCGCAGATCATACCCCGCCGCAAAGGCATGGCAGGTGTCCAGACAGACTCCCGTCTGCTCCGGCAGGGCGGTCAACTGCAGGATCTGCGCCAGTTCTTCAAACCGCGCACCGATGTGGCTCCCCATTCCGGCCGTATTCTCTAACAGGATTCCCACCCCGCAGCCGTCCGTCTGTTCGAGGGCTTCACGCACCGACCGGGCGCAATTCTCGAGAGCCTGTTCGACCGTCGTTCCCTTGGAGGCACCCGGATGTGTCACCACCCACGGGATCCCCAGCACCGCCGCACGCTCGACTTCGTCGATCATCGCCGCCACGGACTTCTGCCGCAGGGTCTCGTCGGCGCTGGACAGGTTGATCAGATAGCAGTTGTGTACCATGCATGGCGGCCATTCGGCATTCTCCCAGGCGCACAACCACGCGTAAATATCGTCACCCTCGAGCGGCTTGGCCGCCCACTGCACCTGGCTCTTGGTAAATACCTGAAGGCTTTCACAGCCGAACTTCTCCACCCACCCAAAAGCCTTCGCCATCCCCCCCGCCACCGAAACATGTGCGCCAATCAACATAATCCGCGACTCCTTTTAGTAATTCACCCCGCAATATAACCAAACCGGGCCACACATGCATGTGTAGCCCGGTGTTCGAAATCAACCCAGCGCACGCTCAAGTCCTTCCCCCACTTCGTGGGGGAAGTTAGATGGGAGCAGGATTCTGTACCCCGGCGACGGCTGTAGTCCTTCCCCCACTTTGTGGGGGAAGATAGATGGGGGTTACTTCAGCGCCACCACCTTGGTGGTCAGCATATGGCCATTCGCCGAGAGTTTCACCAGATACACCCCGCTGGCTACCCCTTCCGAAGAAAACTGTACCGAATGAACCCCTGCGCCATACGTGCCGTTCGTCATCACCGCCACCAGCCGTCCGGTGACATCATACAGGGTCACACTGACTTTGGAAGCCTGCGGCAAGGCAAAGGGAATCGTCACCGTGGCATTGAAGGGATTGGGATAGACCGGACCCAAGGCCAGCTCCGTTGGTATCAACGCTTTCGGATCACCCACCGCATTGGGACTCTCCGTGCGGAAGCTCCACACCGGGCTAAGCGTCGTCCCCGAGGAATTGACTTCCCCCACGCGCCAGTAATACACTGTGCCTTCGGCAAGGTTCTGCGGCGGAGTATAGGAGCCACCGCTCTGTCCCTGCATCACCTGTGGCGGTGGATTGACCGTGCCCAGATACACATCATGCGCATCCGTCCGCGCCCCTGCCAGCCAGGAGAGGGTCACCCGCACCGTAATCGCCGTGTCGCCGTCCGCCGGAGAAGGCTCGGTGGCCGCTTCCGGAACTGCCAATGTCGTAAACTGCCAGACATCGCCCGGGGTCACACCCGAACTGTTGCGCTCATCAATCCGCCAGTAATAAACCGTTCCCGGAGTCAGATCTCCCGCCGGGTCATAACTGAGGGTGGCCTGATTGCCGATGAAGGCAGGTGGGGTCGTTGTGCCGAAATAGACATCATGCGATCCTGCGGCACTGCCTGCCGTCCAGCTCACTCCTGTCGTGATCGCTACATCCGGCGCGTCCGTTTGCGGAACCGGCAAGCTCGCCTGTCCCGGAATCGACAGCGTGATAAACTGCCAGACAGGCCCCGCCGTCACTCCAATGCTATTGCGTTCGTTAACCTGCCAGTAATAGACTGTCCCCGGAGTCAGATCCCCCGCCGGATCAAAGGATGTTCCAGCCTGATTGGTCACCGAGTCCGGCGGATTGGTCGTGCCGAAGAACACATCGTGGGACGTCGCACCGCTGCCTGCTGTCCAGGAAAGACTTGTGGTAATTGCCACCCCGGCGGCATTGTTCGCAGGAGCGGGGGCACTTGCCGTACCCGGCGCGCCGGGCACTTCGGTAGCGGTCACTGAGATCGTCGTATTGGCGCCGCCGGCAGACCCTTGGTGTGCGCCCACGTAAAGATGCACTGTTCCGGTTCCAGCCGCCGGTGCTGTCCACGTGAATGTGCCCGAATTCTGATTGGTGCTGGAGAAATGGATGCCGTTGGTTTCACCGCTCACATTGTAAGCCGCCGTGGCCGTGCCCGCGGCAATGGTTCCGGCATTGCTGCTCCCCGTGCCGATGCGGCAGGATGCATTGAAGTTGGCAATGGTGCTGCCCCCATTGTGGCCGATGGTGATGGTGTAAGCCTGTCCCGGAGTGTAGGAGGTAGGGAAGCCACTGACGGTCACCGTGCCTCCCGATGCCCCGTGGCAACTGGTCGCACAGGTCTGTCTCCCCGGAGCACCGGAATAGCCGGTGAAGGTCGCATGAGCCCAGACTTGGGCTGTGCCGAGAGACAGGAGCAAGATCAACTGAAACAAGCGCATGGATGACGTCCCTTTCCCCTGAAGATCACGGTTACAATGCAAGATGTCATGCACCAAAGGACACAAAGATCCATAATGGCGACTTTTTAAAAAGTAGTCTATCCATACCAATTTGTCAAGAGTAGAACCGAACAAAAATGAGTCATAGATAAAAAAACAGGCTATCCGCCGGGATAGCCTTTATTATATCAAAATATTGAAACTAATGGCTACGGCTGAACTGCCGTCACCGTGTAAAACTCCCGGAGTGCTGGCTGGGTCAGCGCGTTTGCGTCTGTGTACGTCGTGTCTGCTGTCGAACCAACAAGATTGACGGGAATCGGCAGAACTTCCGGTGTGGAGGCGCGATAAATCTTGTAGCTGCCGGCGCCGTTCACCCGTCTCCAGTTCAGCCGGATCAGGGGCTGCTCTGCCAATACCACCAGTGCCTGCGGCGATGCGAGGGTGCCGGTGGTCGTCGTGAAGGACCAGAGCGGCCCGGCGGTGGCGCCGGCGCCGTTGCGCTCATTAACATGCCAATAGTAGACTGTGCCCGCTGCAAGGTTACTCGGACTGTACGTCAATGTCGTCTGATTGCCAATCAACGGCGGCGTGTTGTTTGTCCCGAAGTAGACATCGTGCGAAGTCGCCCCGGATCCTGCGGCCCACGTCAGAACCGGATCGCGGGAGATGCTTGTTTCGCTGTTGGCCGGATAGGGATTGCTTGCCGCGTCAGGCGGCGCGATCTCACCGGCAATTTGTACAAGCGCGGAGTTCAATCCCGAAGCGGTCAGACTCTGATGCGCTGCCAGATAGAGCCGCACCGTTCCTGTTCCCGCAGGAGGCGCCGTCCAGGCAAAGCTGGCGGTATCCTGAAAAGCATTCATCATGGCTACGCCGCTCGTCTCACCCGTAGCACTGTAGGTCTGCGTATTTCCCACGCCCGCCATGCTCCCGGCGTTCGCACTCCCTGTGCCGATGCGGCAGGAACTGTTGAAATTGGCAATCACTCCGCCGTCGCCGTGGGCGACATGAATCAGGTAGGTCTGCCCCGGCGTGTAGGTGCTGGGAAATCCGGTTACCGAGACTGTTCCGCCCGCCGCGCCATGACAACTCCCCGCGCAGCTCCCCGAACTGCCCGGAGCATTGGAATATCCCGTATAGTAATGGTGGCAAAAGGCCGGTGAGGCTGAAAACAAGCCAATCAGCATCCAGACTGCAAACCGTGTTCGCATAGGGTTCTCCTTTCATCCTGTCCTGCATCCGCTTTTTCACCATGTGCCACTGAACAGGAGACCCTGCAGCCACCTATAAACTATGCTATGTGGATAAAGATGTCAAGAGTGTTCTGTAAAATAATCGCTGAATGAGAGTTGTATGTACGATTTTAACCTGTCTCTCATTCATTGAACAAACGGGAAGGAGCCCCCGGGGAGGGACTCCTTCTGACACTCGAGCACAGAAATCCAGACCTATGGTGTGGATGCAGTCACGGAGTAAAAAGCTTTAAGATCTGGACTTGCGAGCCCGCTGCTGTCCACAAAGGACGTATCCGCCGTAAACCCAATGGCACTCATGGCCGAACCATAACTGGTACCACGGTAAACAATGTAGGTTGTAGAAATCGGCGCAGGATTCCAGAAGAGCCGCACCAGCGGCTGATCCTGCAAAATGACTAAATTCTGCGGCGGCATGAGTCCGGTAACCATCGTCGTAAACTGCCACACAGCACCGGCGGTAGTTCCGCCCGGACCCTGCTCGTCAATCCGCCAGAAATAAGTGGCTCCGCCGTTCAGCATTCCCGGAGAGTAGGCTGTCCCGGCCTGATTGCCGATGAACGCCGGCGGATTGCTGTTGCCAAAGTAAACATCATGTGACACAGCTCCCGCTCCTGCAGTCCAACTCAAGGCGGGACTCATTGCGACGCCGATGGCATTATCTGCCGGAGACGGGTTAGTCGCCGCTCCGGGAGGAGGAACCGCTTCTGTAGCCACCAGCACAAAAGCATTGTTCGGATCGTCGGGGGTTGTCCCCTGATGTCCACCCAGATAGAGCCGCACCGTCCCCGTCCCGGCAACCGGTGCCGTCCACGAGAACGTGCCCAGCGCCTGCTGCCCGGCGGTGAAGTGAACTCCGTTGGTTTCGCCCGTCGCATTATAAGTGGATGTGGCTGTCCCGGCGGCGATAGTTCCGGCATTGGTCGAACCTGTGCCCACGCGACAGGAAGCATTGAAGTTGGCAATCGCCGTCGTGCCCGTGCGGGAGACGGTCACCGTGTACGCCTGCCCCGGAGTGTAACTGGTGGGGAAGCCGCTCACCGTGATTGTCCCCGTACCGGAGCCATGACAGGATGAAGCACAGGTACTTCTCCCCGGTGCCCCGGAATAACCGGTGTAGGTTGTGTGGCCAAAGGCCACCACTACACTCATTCCCAACATCATCAACAGACTCAACAACCGCATGGCTCTCTCCTCGCGCTTTAATTCCATAACATATCAAAAATCCGATATTCTATAGGCTTCCACAATTGCGTGACGAAAAAATAAGCTCGCATTAATATTATGATAATTGCATCCACTTGTCAAGTGTCGCGGGCTTAGATAACTATAAATACGACATCTATATGCCATTTATCCTATTGTGTCCTGAGCCGACTGTATGTGAATTATCCGTCAGACTTTGCTTTTGTGCATAATTCCGCATATTTGCCAACAAAAAAGAGGCATCCCCGAGGGTGCCTCTATAACATTCGAAATAGCCTCTTCAAGCAGGTGTGATCGGATCAGCGGTTCACGCGCTCCCGCATCCTTCGAAGCTGGTCCTTGCGCTGAACGGCAGAAAACGGCGAATGCGGCACGGCCAAACCGGCTTGAGCGTAAGAAAAGGCGTCATCCGAACGGCCCTGACTATCGGCGCAGACCGTCAGCCAATCATACAGCCAGAGCAACTCAAAGCCGTGATCTTCCGGGATCTGCTGGTACTGGTGCAATAGATCGAGACAAACCTTCTCCGCGTCCGCGTATTTATGCTGGTCCATCAGGGAGAAACTGAGCGGCCAAAGAAAGGTGCGCGATTCGGGAAAGCGTTCGAGGCCGACGGCACACAGACTGTCTGTCAGAGCAAACTGCTTGCGCGACGGTCCCAACCACGCCAAGAGATCTACCGCCAGCCAGTGCGTGAAGGTCGCGCTGCGCACGGCAATATCCACATCGTGCCGCGCCTCGGCTTCATTGGTCACCAGGCGGAAGGGGTCGTACTTGGATAGAAACACCACCTTCACATACCGGAAAGCGCCGCGCCCCAAATAGGCATCATAGAAATCCGATTTGAGATCGATCACATGCCCGAACTCCCGCCGTGCTCTCACCACCAGCGGAATGCCTTGCATCACTTTCCCCTGCCGCGAGAGAATCAGTCCCCGTCCAAACAGCGCACAGCCACGGATAAACGACAGCGACGCCTGATCCTCGCCGGGATGCTCCTTGTATTCTTCGGCCCTGTGCACCACCGAATCGAGCATGGCCAGCACATCAATGTCTTCACTTCCGCCGGTAATGTCCACCGCATAGAACGCCTTCACCCCCGCGTGTGCCAGCATCGCCGCCGGATGTCCCGGATTCTCCTGCTCGATCTGCGCCGCAATCGAATCCCCCGCCGCATAATGTGATCCGCACAGAGTATCCAGCAACGCCGCGTAATGATCAAACGGCGAAGCCGCGAAAAGGGAGGAACAAAAGCCCAAAAGCCCGAATGCCAAAAATCCAACTGGAATCCGCCTTTGGGCTTTTGGGCCTTTTGGTATTTTGTCTTTTAGCTTCACGCCAGTCCCGGTGAATGGATGACCAGCATCTTTTCGATCTGCATATCCCGGATCGTATACGGGATGCCGCCCACGCCGTGGCCGGACTGCTCAAGACCGGCAAACGGCATCCAATCCACGCGGAAGGCGGTGTGATCATTGACCATCACCGCTGAGGACTTCAGCCGCGCATAGCAGCGAAGCGCCGTGTCGAGATTTTTGGTGAACACCGCCGACTGAAACGCAAACGGCGAATCATTGGCGCGCGCAATCGCTTCGTCAAGATCTGCAAAGGGATACACGCACACCACGGGACCAAACACCTCTTCCCGGGTTACGCGCGCCTGCGCCGGAGGATTGTACAGCACCGTCGCTTCATAGCAGGAATCTGAGATTTTCTTCCCCCCGCACAGCAATTCCGCGCCACCCTGCACCGCTTCCTTGATCCACTCGTCCACGCGCCCCACTTCGCTCTTGCGGATCAGCGGGCCGATCTCCGTCTCCGGCAAGGTCGGATCGCCGATCTTCATTTTCTTTGCCCGCTCCGCCAGCTTTTCGGCAAAACTGTGAGCAATGGATTCGTGCACAAACACCCGCTGCACCGACACGCACACCTGCCCCGCATGATAGAACCCACCCTTGGCAATCATCGGCACGGCCTCTTCGAGGCTGGCATCTGAAGATACGATCACCGGAGCCACACCGCCGTGCTCCAAGGCCACGCGCGTTCCAGGAGCCAGCGTCGAGCGCAGCATCCAGCCCACACGCGCACTGCCGATGAACGACACAAACGCCACACGCGGATCGGCCACCATTTTCTGCACCACGTCGAGATTTTCGGCAATCACACACTGGCACCACTCCTCGGGCAAACCTGCTTCATAAAGCATGCGCACAAAGCGGATGCAGGAGAGCGGCGTGGCCTCGGCGGGTTTGACAATACACGGGCAGCCCGCGGCAATGGCCGGGCCGACCTGATGGGCAATCAGATTCAGCGGATGATTGAAGGCGCTGAGCGCCAGCACCGGGCCAATGGGCTCGAAGCGCGTCACTGCCAGACGGTTCTTGGAGGCCGCATTCAGATTCATGGGAATGCCGTGCCCGTAGTCCGTGCGCATGGTCTCGATGCACACGCGGATGCTGTCCACGGCGCGAGCCGCTTCAATCCGCGAATCCATCAGCGGCTTTCCGCCTTCGCGGGCCGCTTCCAAGGCCAATTCTTCCTGATGCTGTTGCAGCAGGCTCATCAGCCCGTTCAGAATGGCCAGCCGTTCCGGTAGTGGCAGCCACTGATCGCGATGGCGATAGAGTGCTTCAGCCGTAGAAAGAGCCTTGTCCGCGGCAGCCCAATCCGCCGTTTCGCAGGTGGCAATCAGATGGCCGTCATAAGGTGCATGCACCTCGAGCGGTTTGCCGCGTGTGGCCGCTCCCGGAACCACCAAAGGAAAGAGGTCAGCCATGAGCTATTCTCTTGAGATTGTATAAGATGTAGGAATTTACTTCAGTTGTAAAGTACCTAAAGCGAGCAAGAAAAGCAACCAGTTGCCGATGTTCCCCGAAAGTTGTATGTTACACCATTAGAGTAGGCGGCGGGCTCTGTCCCGCCGTATGGGCGCACGCGACATGTGGCAGGATGGGACCGGCCACTTAATCCGGCGATCAGAATGCTAAAACTCTTCGTTATTCTACCCCTTCTTTTTGTCATCGGCTGCGGTGCGCAGATGCACAACCTGCCGGTGGGAGCAGGGCGGATGCAGGCCAGCGCGTCGGTGGGCGGCCCGCTCGTCAACGCCTACGGCGCGGTGATTCCCATTCCCTATGCCATGGCGGGCGCCACCTACGGCATCACCGACCGCCTCGATGCCCATGCGGATCTGCATGTGCTGGCGGCAGCCTTCAAGTTCCTGGGAATCACTCCCGGCCTCACCTATTTCCCCCAACTACCGACCAACCGCTGGGTTCCGTCGGTTACGGCAGACGTGCTGTTCTTCTCCGATTTTACCGCCGCGCGAGCCTATCCGGAAATTTCGGCGGCCATTGCCCATCCCATCGGTGCGCGCTGGGTGCCGTATGCTGGACTGCACAACACCTTTCAGCTTTCCCATCATCCGCTGTACATCTCCTCGCTGTATGCGGGCACTTCGTACCGCATGGGCCGCTTCAACCTCTACGGTGAGTTGCAGTGGCTGGCGTTGAACCGCGACAATCATTTCACTCCGGTGGATTACCACGGCATCAACGAACACGGCGCCATCTCCCCGCAATTCGGCCTGACCATCGAGCTGGGAGGGATGAAATGAGCTGGAGAAGCGCACCCCCCTTGGTCCCCCCTTATTATAAGGGGGGAGACCCGATCTGCCCTTCCCCCTTTGAAAAAGGGGGAATCAGAAGGGGGTTCTGCTCTCGTCTCCTTCCCCTACTTCAGTGGGGGAAGGCTGGGATGGGGGTGGGGGAAGTTAGATGGGGGTGGGGGTGGCTTCTTGGCATCTTGGTTTCCTGGCTTCTGTGTTCCTGCTCTCTCGATTCCTTCCTCTTCAACCAGAAGAAGATTGACCGCTACGATCTGTCCACGGCGGTGATCCCCGAATCCAACCGCGCGATGTACACCTTCGATTCCGAAGGCAACACGCTCTACGGCTTCTACACCTTCCGCACGGACAGTCTGGACACGGGCTACACGGTGCTCTATTGCCACGGCAACAAGGAGAACATCGAAGAGTACTGGGATCGCGTGGAACTGTTCTACAAGATGGGCATCCGCTGCTTCATCTTTGATTACCGGGGCTATGGCCGCAGCGAGGGCACACCGTCCGCGTCAGGTTTGTATGCCGATGGCCGGGCGGCGCTGGATTATGTGGTCAACACCCTGCATGCAGACACTACCAGGCTGTTCTTTTACGGTTACTCTTTAGGCAATGTGGTCTCGATAGATCTGGCTGCCGCCTCCGCGCACAGCTATCCGCTTTGCCTGATCGCCGAAGCGCCCTTTGCCAGTGGTGAAGCCCTGTTCCACACCGCCACGCCGCTCGATCTGCCCGGCAGTTTTGTGATCGATGACAATATGGACAATGCCTCTCGCATCCGGGCCATCCACACACCCTATCTGCAACTCCACGGTGATGCCGATGACTATGTGCCGTGGCAAACCAATGGCCGCCTTGTCTATGAGAACGCGCCGCCGCCGAAAACGCTGGACCTGATCCATGACGCGACGCACACCAACGTTCCGCAGACGATGGGCTTCGAAAACTACGCGGCGGCCATCCGCAATTTTCTGTTATCATCAACCCCCCACTGACCGGCACGCTCCCGCGTGCCGGGAATATCTGACCGCCGCGTGGGGTGTTTTTACCCCGCGTGGCACAAGCTTTCTTTCGGAAACACACCTATGTCCCTTGAACATCCCACGGCGCGCGCCTTAAAGACACTTGTGCTGCCGCCGCCCAACTTCAAAAGTTCCTTTTCCGTGGAACAGGCGCTGCATGTGCGCCGTTCTATTCGAGAGTATACCTCCGACCCGCTGACCTTGCAGCAGTTCAGCCAACTGCTCTGGTCCTGCCAGGGAATTACCTCACAAGAAGGCTTTCGCACGGTGCCGTCCGCCGGCGCCATCTTCCCCCTCGAAATCTATGCCGTAGTCTCCCACGTGGACGGCCTTGCCCCCGGCATCTATCACTATCTGCCCGGCCTGGAAGCGCATGTGGTCGAACAGATCGTCCTCGGAGACTTCGGCGAGAAACTGTTCGATCTCTCCACCAAGCAGGACTTTATCAAAACCGTTGGCGTAAATCTGGTGCTTGGCACCGTGACCGCGCGCATGGAAAAACAGTACGGCGGCATGGCGCTGCGCTATGTGCTAATGGAAATGGGACACGCGGTGCAGAATGTCCACCTGCAGGCTGAAGCGCTGGGCCTGGGCTCGGTGGCGGTCGGTTATTTGAATGAAGATGCGGTAAAAGAGATGCTCCGCATGGAATCGGATCCCCTCTATATGGTCTCAATCGGAAAAAAGCGAGGATAATTATGGCTGAAGAATACAATGCTCCTACTGCGGAAGCTCTGAATCTGGCCGAACTGGTACAATATGGCGATGGCTCGGTGGTCAGCCGCACCCTTATCAAACGGCCCACGGGCACGCTCACGCTGTTTGCCTTCGACAAAGGGCAGGAATTGAGCGAGCACACCGCGCCGTTCGACGCCATTGTACAGGTGCTCGACGGTGAAGCGGAACTGATTATCGGTGGCAAATCCGTTCCCACCGCCGCCGGACAAACCGCTATCATGCCCGCCAATATTCCCCACGCCGTCAAAGCCGTGCAGAAGTTCAAGATGCTGCTGATCATGATTCGGTCGTAAGCCAAAAGCGTACTACTCCGCACCCTCCGGGTGCGGGCGAAATTCAGAACCCCCTTCTGATTCCCCCTTTTTCAAAAGGGGGAAGGGCAAGACAAGGGGCTAAAGCCCCTTGCCCCCCGTTTACGGGGGGATTCAGGGGGGTCGGGTCTCCCCCCTTAGAATAAGGGGGGATGAAGGGGGGTTGCAACAAGAAGTATACACAAAAAGAGGCGGCCCGCATTGGCCGCCTCTTTCCAATCATCGCGCTCGAGCTTAAAACAGGAAATGCGCCTGCAATTCGGCGTGGCGGATGTCCCGCTTCACGCCATTGATGGCGGGTTGCTTGTACAGGCGATACATCGGCGAGATGTCCACCCACGGCCACGGGAAAATCTGCAAGCCTACCGAATACCGCTGCGCTTCGTTGCCGTCCTTCTTGCCCGTGTTGTCCAGCCAGTCGTAAGCGCCCAGCACCCACACACCCGGCTGCACCATCACCGAAACCTGCGTCGTGCTGTAGGCGCTGGTGACCGCCTGGCCGATAGAGATGGGAGTCCATGCTTTGCGGTCATATTCGAACAGCGCGGCGGTGGTCAGAAATCCGAAGCCACGGGTGCAGCCGAACTTGTCGGGAAGTCCCTGCCAGCCAATGCCGCCGAAACCACCCCACCATTTCTGCCGGGTGGAATCTCCGCCAAACGCGGGCGCGTACCATCCACTGACACCGCCGGTGAACTCCAGCCCCAGCTTCTGAATTCCTTCCTGAGCCATGATCCGTCCGGTCCAGCGTTTCTGAGAGTCCTGCGGGCCCGGTTCAAGCGGCGGATCCGCCGTTTCGGTATAAGAGGCGGTCACGTTGATATGGCTGGGCGAAAAACCGATTTCGCCACCCACCCCATACCGGGGAGGAATGGGGGGAACCGGTGTTCCGCCGCCGCTGCTGACAACGCCATTGTAACCTTCCCACAGACCCGTGCGTACAAAGGCCGTGTGGTCGGCGAAGCCCCAGCCATAGTTTTCCTGAAACTGCCCGGCCTTAACATACCCGTGGAACGGCAGCAGATGAGCCATGCCGTACGCTTCGAAGCGGTGCACGCCGAAGTAAGTTCCAACAATATCCTGCGTGTAGCGCAGTGCAATCTTCTCCGTCGGCTGAAAGGCCAGATAGAGGGTAGCATTCATCATGTTGTCCGAGCCGGTATTGGAGCTGAACGGCTCGGAAAACCCTGCGCGCTGGCCAGCCGCCGGGGCATCTTCCGCCATCCAGATCTGCCGGAAATCCAGACCTACCAGCACGCTCGAACTGACTTGTGGGGAAACCTTGGCCAGAACGGAATCGGCGGGCACCCATTTGGGAAGATAGCGGGTGGCGAAAAACTGGCTGCCATAGGTCGAGCGCAAGCCGCGCCCAGTGGGATTTTGATGGCAGAGGAAGCAGGATTGTCCAAAAAGGACGCTGTAATACGGCTCGGCAGATGCCACGGATGTCAAGACTAAGGCCGTCACCACAATCAGGATCAACTTCCGCATGGTCACTCCTACTCTAAATGTACATTTTGATTGGACATAACGACCAAATATACGCATATTTGAAGCCGCATTCAATAACTTTCGGCTCTTCTGCTTCCAGATGTCAGTTTTCAGCTTTTCTCCGGAGCCTTGGGACTCCCAGTCTTTTGTCTTGCTGTTTGGCCAAGAATTTCCCATATTGGTCACACCCCAAGCGAACAAGCCTTTGATTCTGTGACACATGAACATCCCCTTTTCCAAGTACCACGGCCTCGGTAACGACTTTATCCTGATGGAGGACCGCGACCGCTCGATCACGCCGACGCTGACTCCTCCCATCATCCGTTTCCTCTGTGACCGCCATATCGGCCTTGGCGCGGACGGGATTCTGGTCCGCCAGCCCACCAGCGAAGCCGACCACCGCATGGTGCTGTTCAATGCGGACGGCTCCCCGGCGGAGATTTCCGGCAACGGCATGCGCTGCTTCGTCCTCTTCTTAAAAGAGTGTGGTTATGGGGTGGACAAGGACGTCACCATTCAAACCGGCGGCGGCATTCAGCGCGCGCGGATGGTTGCCGAAGATAGCGTAGAAGGCACCATGCCCCGGCCCCGCTTTGTCCGCGGAGCGGGATCTTCGACGGGCAACGGCAAACCCGAACTGCTTGATCTGCGCGCGCGCGACAAGCACTTCATGGTGGCCCCGGTAAACGTGGGCAATCCGCACGGCGTGATTTTCGGCGAGGAGCGGGATATTGCCTTTGCCGAAACCTATGGCCCCGTGCTGGAAAAGCATCCGGCCTTTCCCGAAGGCGCCAACATCGAATTCGTGAATGTGATCTCGCCCATCGCCTGCCGCCTTGTGGTTTGGGAACGCGGCGCGGGCATCACCCTCGCCTGCGGCAGTGGCAGCACCGCCACGGCCTGCGCCGGCGCGGCCCTCGGCCATTTCGAATTCAACCAGCCCATCGCGGTCATTCAACCCGGCGGCACGTTGCACATCACCGTCTCCGATACCTTCTCCGAAATCCGCCAACGCGGCCCCGCGAAGTTTGTGTTCAAAGGAGAGGTGGAAATCTGATCACGGACGCTCGCCGTGGTGCCTCTCCAGAGGCACCCGGTACGGACCGACAATCTGTGTCCGTCGTAGGGGCACGACATGTCGTGCCCGCTACCAATTGATCGTCTTCGAGAGAGACCTCGGGTTCGATTAATTTCTTGCAGACACCAAATAAGGAACGACCCATGCTGAAGCGATTTGCCGCCGTCTGCGTTCTCGTTCTAACCTACGTCCTTCTCCTCTCAAGCGCATGGGCGCAATCTGTACTGACGATGCCGGTGTCGCCACGGGCTATTGGCCGGGCAGGAGTGTACACATCGGCGGACAATGCCGATCCGCTGGCCGCGCTGTCCAATCCGGGATTGCTGGGCATTTTAGCCGGACACAATCGCCTGATGGCGGCCTTCTATCCGCAGCAGACGCACTACGGCTGGCGTGATCCGTACTATGGAGAGTACCACGTGTCCAGCCGTGTGGTGCAGCTTGGACTCAATGAATCCGCTCTGCATTGGAAACTGCCGGTCAGCATCGGAATCGGCTACCACGAGAGCGTGCTGGATATTTTGTTCCCATCGGATGTCGGCCATGAGGCAGAGTTCAATCCCCATGCGGACAGCAAAGGATTCAGTATCGGCGTGGGCGCGCACTATGCCGGGATTGAACTGGGACTTGGGTTCAATGAGAAAAAGTATACATCGATGTGGGGCCATGGGGAGCGGTTCACCTCCAGCGATTACGGCGTCTTTGTCCAGGCCCCATGGCATACACGGTTGCCCTATGCACCAGAGCCTGCGACGGCAGAGGGCCTCGCGTGGACAGCCTTTCTCACCCCGAGTGCCGCATATTCCCTGTTGAATGCCGGCAGCCGTTATGGACCGAATCAAGAAATGCCGGAGCGTACGGCGCGCCAGTCGTTTGCGCTGGCCACCGGCATCAACGCCCGCCATCCGGCAGGTGGCGAATGGCGAGTTTTGTCTTTAGAAGGCGGCATCGAAGGCGAAGACCTGTTGATCGATGACAGCGACGTCTCCCACATCCGTTACCAGAATGGATTTGGGGATATCGATCCGGTCAATGATCTGCTGCTGGGCCAAAGCAATGCGCTGATCACCAAGCGCACGGGCTATGAGATCAGCATCGGCGAGCTGTTCTACCTGCGCGGCGGTCATTATGCACCCGCGCGGATCTGGAGATCGGTTCATGCCTCCACAGATGTCAGCCGCTACGAGACGGACGGCTACGGATTCCGCCTTTCCGGCTGTTTGAAGGCGTTGACGCTGCTTCCCACCGTCCGCGAAAACCGCGCAGTATCCTACATTGCGCAGCATCTTGATGTGCAGTATGACGCCGGCAAAACCTTCATCCGTGACCGGAATGCTCCTTCTCCCTATGGCCGTCCGCTGCCGAAGGATGTCACCTTTCGCGAACTGGCCTTCGTCTTCACGTATTAAGCGTCCTCATCCCCGCCTTCATTTTGGCTTTTTCGCTTTTCAGCTTTTTGGATTTTGTATTCAATGCCTACCACCAAACAAGACCTCAAGACCCTTACCAAGCTTGGCAGCAAGGCCCGGCCCTCGCGGCGGTTGGAAGTGTTTCCCAATCATGCGCCGGGCGAAATCACGGTGAACCTGCACTGCACGGAATTCACCTGTGTCTGTCCCATGACCGGGCAGCCGGACTTTGCCGAGATCGAAATCAGCTATCTGCCGGACCAGTTCGTGGTGGAATCCAAATCCATGAAACTGTACCTCGAAACCTACCGCGAAACCGGCGTGTTCCATGAGCATCTGGCGGTGGACATCGGCAAGGATTTCGTCAAGTATGTCAAACCCGTGTCGCTGGATGTGACCGTGCATTTCAACGTGCGGGGCGGCATTGCCATTTCCGCCACCTGGCACTACGAGAGATAACCTGTGCTGCTTTCCGTTCTGTATGTGATTTTGATTGTGGCGGCGAATATCTTCGCCAGCCTTTGGATGGTGCCGCTGCCGTTTGGGGTGAAGGCTCCGGCGGGAGTGTTCTTCTTTGCGCCGCTCTTTACGCTGCGCGACCGCATTCAGATCGACCGCGGCACGCGCTGGGTCTACATGCTCATCGCCATCACGGCGGTCTTAAGCTGGCTGATGGGCGTGTTTGTCGGCCTGCCGCTTTTGGCGCGCATCAGTCTGGCCAGCGTGGCGGCGTTCATCGTCTCCGAGTCGCTGGACACGCTGCTCTTCACCGTGGTCAAGCGCTCCTTCGTGCAGCGCTCGCTGATCTCCAACCTGTTTTCCTCCGTAGCCGATTCGGCGATCTTCATCACCCTCGCCTTCGGTTGGAACCCGCGCATTATCCTCGGCCAGTGGATTATCAAGATGATCATCTCGTCCGTGATGATTCCCTTATTGAAACCGAAGGCCGTGCATGCCCCCGGAGCGTGAAGACCGGCGCGAGACTCTGTCACTGTCCCATGCGCCACTTCCCTGACCTTGTCATCTCGTTAGAGTCCGTGGACTCCACCGGAGTCTTCGACCTGCAGCCCGTCTGCGGGATGCAGGATCTATCGGGAAGCAGCAGGGAAGAGAGATCCTGCATTCTAAGAAGAATGCAGGATGACAAGGGTAGAGGTGCACGCAGGCAAAGAGTCCATTGAGGAAGATCCCGTCTTCCATTCCTATTTCACATTTCCTATTTTCTTCAAATGCTCGACTACGCCCATCGTCTGAACACACTGCCGCCCTACCTCTTCGCCGATCTCGAACGCAAGGTCTCCGAGAAGATTGCGCGCGGCAAGGATGTGATCAATCTCGGCATCGGGGATCCCGATCTGCCGCCGCCTTCAAGTTTCACCGAATCCTTGCAGCGCCACACCGCCGATCCGGACGCGCATTTCTATTCGTCCTCGCGCGGCGACGGAGAAGTGCGGCAGGCCATCGCGCACTATTTTGCCGGACGCTTCCACGTGGAACTGGATTCGGATACGCAGATCTGCGTGGTGCTGGGCGGCAAAGAAGGGTTGTCGTCACTCGGGCGTGCTTATGTCAATCCGGGAGATGAAGTCGCCGTGCCGTCGCCGGCTTATCCGGTCTACGCACAGGGCATCACCGCGCTCTGCGATGGCCGCGTGCGCACGCTGCCGCTGCGAGCGGAGCATCAGTTTCTGCCGGAGATTGCGCAGGCCGAGGGCGCGCGGATGTTCTTCGTCAACTATCCGAACAATCCCACCGGAGCCATTGCGCCGGACTCCTTCTGGCATAAACTCGCCGACTTTGCCGACACCCACAAGGAAACGGTGGTCTGCCACGATCACGCCTACAGCGAGATGACTTTCGGCAGCTACGTCGCGCCGTCTTTCCTGCAGTTCACTAACAACGCGGTGGAGATGCATTCGCTGTCCAAGGTGTTCAATGCCACCGGATTCCGCATCGGCTTTGCCGTGGGGCGGGAAGATATTATTGCGGGACTGGTCAAAGCCAAGACGCAAATCGACAGCGGCGCGCCGCTGATGATTCAGCGCGCTATGGCCGACGGCCTGCTGCGTTACAACGGCATGGAGCCGCCGCCGGAAGTGCGCGAAATCCGCCTCACGTATGGCGAGCGCCGCACCTTTGCCGAACGCGCCCTGTCCTCCCTCGGCTTGGATGTCACCTACAGCCCCGCGACGTTTTATGTCTGGGCGCGCGTGGGACAGGATGAAATGCCGTTTGTGGAACACGCTCTCGAACGCGACGTGGTGATCACGCCCGGACGCGGCTTCGGCCCCGAGGGCGTGGGCTATGTTCGCCTCGCTCTGACTCAACCGCTTCACCGCATACAGGAGGCACTGCACCGCCTTGTTTGATGAAGTCTTTCGCCAATTAACCGCCGCGCGTGGCCGGCCGCTGATCTTTGGTCATCGCGGCAGTCCGCGCCATGCGCCGGAGAATACCCTCGAATCCTTCCGCCTGGCGCTCGATGAAGGCGCGGACGGCATCGAAGTGGACGTGCAGCGCACCGCCGACGGCATTCTCGTGGCCCATCACGATGACATGCTGCCGACCAATGAACCTGTGGCCTCGCTGTCCTATGAGAAGCTTCTGCCTCTGGCGCGTCTGGCTGAGTGTGAACTGCCGACCATCGAAGAGGTCTTCAAACTGGTGGCGGGGCGCGGCTTGATGAACATCGAACTGAAGAGCGCAGGGTTTGAAGCCGAAGCGATCCGCCTCGCTCGGGCCATTCTGCCCAAGAGCAGTTATGCCTTCTCCAGTTTCGATCCGCGCGCGGTCTACGCCTGCCGCGATCTGGCTCCCGATGTGCCGGCGCTGCTGATTACCTTCGGCCCGCGCGACGGTCAAACCGACGCGGACATGCTGGCGGCCATGGACGCCTCGGGCATTGCCTGCGAGAGCCGCCATCTGACCGATGATCTGGCGCGCTTTTACCGCGCGGCGCATCTGCCGCTGTTTGCCTGGACCGTCAACGAGATCGCCGAAGCCCATCGTTTGGGGCGCGCCGGCGTCACCGGCCTCATCACCGATTGCCCGGGAGAATTGGTCAAGGCCTTCTCATAGGGACACGGCCCGCCGTGTCCGCTCCGTAGTTCGGAAAAACAAAACAGGCTGAACCGCGAGGCTCAGCCTGTTTCTATTGCTATTTTTTCTTTGGCGGTTCAATCAATCCGGCGCGCAGCAGCTTTTTGGTTAGCTCGTATATATCAGCCTTACTTTTCTCCTCGCGCCGGCCCAGCGCCACCACCAGAACCAGCACGATATCATCTTCAACGCGATAGATGATGCGGTAGCGTTGCCCTACCGCACGCACGCTTCGATACCCCGCAAGTTCGTTCCCGAGGGGTTTGCCCTGCAGCAAAGGATCGATAGCCAACTCCTTGGTGCGTTCAAGCAATTTCCTGCGCACGCGGACGTCGTTGATCTTTTCCGCCATTTGCGTCGCCAGTTCGGAAATCCTGACGGTATAAGTTTTCACAGCTTCAGTCTCCGTTCGAACTCCTCAAGAGAAACAGTTCGCCCGGCTTCGATGTCTTTCATCCCCTGTCGAATCGCGGCCATAAGTTCGGCGTCGCCCAAGATGTTCATTGTCTCCATGATAGACTCATAGAGTTCCCACGGCAGCACCGCCAGCACCTGCTTGCCGCGGCGAGTCACCGCGACTGTGCCGGGATTCTTTTCAAATAGTTCCGGCAGAGAGGTTAGGGCCTGCCGTGCTTCTGTGATCGTCATCTCTTTGTACATCTGACCTCCGGATTCTGTACATTCTAATGTACAACATGTGTTGCCGAATGTCAAGCCTCGGTTGCATGCTCTCACTTTCTTGGGTTCAACGGGATAGATTTTGTCGCATTTAATTCTTGACAAGTAGCCCTATTATGACTATATTAATCTCATGATGAACACGGCCACAGATTGCACTTGTCTTTGTTGTCTTATCCTCCGCGAGGTGAAGGGCCGTTTGCGCGCGTCTATGAGTTAGTGCTTGATAAACAGATGCTTCGCTAAAACCCTTTGCTGCCTGTGAAGGGTTTTGTGTTTTCGAGACACGGCGCCGCTGGAATAGGGGCCGAGGCTAAGAAGGGCGCAACCATTGAGAGGCATTGTGGAGTTCAAGGTAGGAAGTATAGACTACAAGACCGTCAAGAAACTGCGATTATTTTTTGTGCTGCGATAACATGATGAAGGGTCATCACGAATGGAACCATCGAAAGAAAAACGCCGTCTGGCCAACATCCTCGAAGCCATTGGCAACACGCCGCTGGTCCGGCTGAACCGGATCACGCAGGGGATGCCCTCGGAAGTCTGGGTGAAAGCCGAATACCTGAATCCGGGCGGCTCCATCAAGGACCGGATCGCCATGCGGATTCTCGATGCCGCGCTGCGCTCGGGCGAACTTAAGCCCGGCGGGACGATTGTCGAGAATACCTCGGGCAATACCGGCGCGGCCATTGCGATGGTCTCCGCGGTGAAAGGCTACAAATGTATCTTCACCATGCCCGATAAGATGAGCCAGGAGAAGGTGAATGGCCTCAAGGCCTTCGGCGCCAAGGTGGTGGTGACACCCACCAACGTGCCGCCGGACAGCCCGCAGAGCTACTATGAGACCGCCAAGCGGATCCACCGCGAGCTTCCCGGCAGCTTTTATGTCAACCAGTACCATAACCCCGCCAACAGTGAAGCCCACTACACCTTGACCGGCCCGGAAATCTGGGAGCAGACCGAAGGCAAGATCGACTATTATGTCGCAGGTCTGGGCACGGGCGGCACCTTCTCCGGTGTGGCAAGATACCTGAAGGAGAAGAACCCCTCCATCAAGTGCATTGGCGTGGATCCCTACGGTAGCGTGTTCTACAACTACTGGAAGACCGGGCAGATCGGAGAGAGTTTTGTCTATAAGGTCGAAGGAATCGGCGAGGATATGCTGGTGGGCAACATGGATTTCTCGCTGATCGATGACATCATCCGCATCAGTGACGCCGACGCCTTCAACACCGCGCGCCGTCTGGCGCGGGAAGAAGGCCTGCTCATCGGCGGCTCCTCGGGCGGGGCGGTGTTTGCAGCTCTGCAAGTAGCTCAGCGCGCACCCAAAGGCTCGGTGATTGTCGCCGTCATGCCCGATAGTGGCAGTCGTTATTTGTCTAAAATGTACAACGACGAATGGATGCGGGACAATCAGTTTCTCGAGAGCCGTCCGCGCATGGGCCGCGTGCGCGACCTGCTCGATCAGCGCGACCGCCACGGCTTGATCGCCGTGCACAAGACCGAGCATGTGGATGAAGTTATTGCCCGGATGAAGTCCAATGGCATCTCCCAGCTTCCCGTCATCGAAGAAAACAAGGTGTTGGGGCTGATCGAAGAACGCGATTTGTTGAATTTCATGCTCTCCGGCATCGGCTTTCCCAGCTCGGAAATTGCCCCGATTATCCACAACGACGTTCCCACGGTATCCGAGGACTCCCCGCTGGATGATGTGTCGGCAATCTTCACCCGTTCTCCCAATGAGGCGGTGATTGTGACAAGGAACAGCACTCCGGCAGACATTATCACCAAGATCGATCTCATTGACTTTCTCGTAAAAAATGGCTTAAATGGAGGCGGTGAGCAGAACTAAAGGCTAAGGGCTGAGCATGGTGCGCAAAACGGAAAACAGAAAACTGAAAGCAGAAATGCGACCCCCTTTAGTCCCCCCTTATTCTAAGGGGGGAGACCCGATGGCCCTTCCCCCTTTGAAAAAAGGGGAAGCAGAAGGGGGTTCTGCTTCCTTCCCCTACTGTAGGTTCCCGATTCATCGCGGGACGGGAAGGTTAGGATGGGGGTATGCTTTCAGCTTTTTGGCCTTTTGGCTTTTTGGCGTTTGCGCCCCGGCCCTTGCCTTCCACGAAGCCGGTGTGGCTAACTGCGCGTCCTGTCACACGATGCATGCCAGTGAAAACGGTGTGCCGCAGGTAGTGACCGGGCCGCAGCTTCTGAAGTTCGCCACGGCCACCGATGCCTGCCTGTCCTGCCATGCCTCGGATTTGGGATCGGCGTGGGGGTCAGATCCGCTGCATCCGCCTGCCGAGAAGGGCGCCGGCAATTTCGTCTATCTTTCCTCCGCAAATCTGAATGACGGTCCTGCCGGGGCGACCAACCCGATTATGGGCAGCCATGCGGGACACAGCATTATTTCCGATTCCCGTGGCACGTCGCCGGATCCCTCCTACCAGACCGCGCCCGGAGGAACGTATCCCTCCAGTGCCCTCGGCTGCACCAGTTGCCACAACCCGCACGGCAATACCAACTACCGGATGCTGTACGGGCAGGGACATGTTCAGGCGGGCGATTTCCAGTTTGTCAATCCCGCGCCGCAGGCGCAGGGCATCAGCATCGTTTCCGGTGCAGAATCGCCGACCAACCATGCCGCATATTTAAGCGGCATGACAGCCTGGTGCGCCAACTGCCACGGCACGTACCATCAGAATAGTCTCGGTGCCTTTCAGCATCCGGTGGACATCACGCTGGGCCGCGACATCGCCATGGCCTACAATGGGTATGGCGGTAGCAGCAATCCTACGGGTGGCAATCTGGCCACGGCCTATTTGCCCAGCGTGCCTTTTGAAGATCCTGCCGCCGCCATCAGTGCCACCACCGGACCCACGCTTGCCAGCCGCATCAGTTGCATCTCCTGCCATCGCTCCCACGGCTCCAGTGGACCCTATGCAGGACGCTGGGATTTCAATGTGACCTATCTGCAGCAGGACGGATTGATTTCCGGTTCCTTCCCCATTCCCAATCCCTTCGGTTTTGCCGACCAGCGTTCGCTCTGCTGCAAGTGCCACACCAACGGCGAGACCCATGGCGGCACGCAGTCCTGCATCTCCTGCCACCTGAGCAACACCGCAGCGGCCAAGCACAGCTTGCCGGTCAAAGGGAAACGCTGAACGCGGGACGATGAACAGATAGTGTCCCGTCATGTTTCAGCGCGCACCTCACACTGCTTTTGATAGAAGAGCCTTGCTGCACAAAACCGTGCGGTGGGGCTTTGTTGTGTTTGTTCTTCCGATCTCCGTCCGGGGTTTCGCTCAGCCACAAGCGGCAGTGGTGTAGGGTGCAGTTGGAAGCCTCGCCGTTAGCTCGCGGTGACATAGAAGGCGCAAGGAGCGCCTTTTGTTTTGGGTGGAGCTTGTGTGGATCGCTCTATATCAAAATCTGTCGCGAGTTGTCGAGAGTTATGCGCACTTATACAGATCGAGAATCAGGGAACCTCTACTCTTTAGCAGGAGTTTCCGGGGTACGATGGAAGAGAAGGAAAGTATGATTGCCGCATAACCACGGCGGCTGTGCGGTTTACTTGGCATAGCCGGGATATAGTGATTCAGGTTAGGTTACTCTTTTAAAGGAAGTGTTCTTATGAAACGGTCTTTGGCTGCCCTATGTGCATTGGGTTTCATTGCCGTTGGCTCTGTATTTGCCCAGTCCAGTACCTTGCCCTTGCCGACATTCGGCGTCCGAGGTGGTATTAATATCGCGCGCGAACGGCTCTCGCCCAGCGCTGACATATCCAAGAAAAGCCAGACCGGCGGCGCCGCTGGCGTCAACTATGAATTTTCCGTCTGGCAGCCGATGAATAATCCGGCGACGGGCCTGTCCCTGCGTACGGATCTTCTGTATGTGAGAGCCGGCGGCAGATTTGTTTCCAACGGCATCACCGAGAAAGACAAGGTGGATCAGCTTCGTCTGGCCCCGTTCCTTGTCTACCGCTTTGCGGCGCAGAAATTCGTGCCGTTTATTCAAGCTGGTCCTTATGCCGGTATTGATCTCAGCCATAAGTACACCCTGAGCGGCAACGTGGCCAACATCAATGTCTCGCAGTCGGGAACCATTCCCAACTGGAGAAATGGTGACTTCGGCCTCAATGCCGGATTAGGATTCAAGATTCCGACGCCTGCCGGCGCTTTCAGTCTCGATGGCCGCTACAGTTGGGGACTGATCAACAAGTTCAACAACGGCAGCAATAATGTCTCCGGTCTGATCGGCCAGGGAAGCGGCCTCAAGCGGCACTCCGACGGCGTGCTGATTATGGCCGGTTATGATTTCAATTTCATGCACAACAGGTACTGATCATTCTGTACCCTGTTCAGCATAAGGAAAGCCCGCGGCCATCTGTCGCGGGCTTTCTCATGGCAGAAAAAAGTTCGCCCCGCTCGTAAAAGCGGGGCTTACTTCTCAGATTTGCGTGATCTGAAGGGTCAATCTATCGTGCCTCCGGCGCGATCTCTGCGGATCGGGCCTCAGGTGAATCAGCGATAATCGTCTTCGTCGCTATCGTTACCCTGATTCCAGCCGCTGGTCTGCGACGAGCCGTAGCCACGGCCGCTGGAGCTTCCGCCCATGCTGCCACCATAGCTGCCGCCGGAGCGATTGGACGAGCCGCCGTAGCCGCCCATACCGCCTTGGCCGCCTTGGCCGCCTTCGTACTCATTACCGCCCTGCGAGGAGCTGCCGTACCGGCCCTGGCTCGAGCCACCGTAGCCGCCGCCGACATTACTGCCGTGTCGGCCCGACTGGCTGCCGCCGTAGCTGCTGCCACCGTGTCCGCTCTCATAATCGCTGTCGTAGTGCCCCGAGGAGCTTCCATAACGGCCTTGGCTGCTGCCTCGGCCACCCTGTCCGCTCTCGAAGTCCTCATTGTATTGCGAGCTGCCACCGCCGCGTCCGGACGTGCTGCCATAACGACTCGAAGAGGAGCCACCGTAGCTGCCGCTGCGGCCCGAAGAGCCGCTCCAGCCGCCCTGTCCGCCTTCGATGTCCTCATCATAGCTGCCGCTGCGACCACGGCTGGAACTGCCATACCCGCGCGAGCCGGAGGAGGAGCTACCATAACGGCTGGAGGATGATCCACCGTAGCCGCCCTGGCCGCTTTCATGATCCTGACCATAGCCGCCGCCCATGCTGCTGCGGCCACGGCCACTGCTGCCCCAGCCCTCGCTGCCACCTGAACCGTAGCGGCCAGAAGAGGTGCCACCGTAGCCCCCACCCTGGCCGCTTTCGTAATCCTGATCAAACTGTGAGCCGCCGCGTCCACGGCTGCTACTGCTTCCGCCCCAGCCGCTCTGACCGCCGCTGCCCTGGCCGGTGCTGCCGTAGCGACCGGAGGATGAACCGTAGCCACCCTGCCCGCTCTCGATGTCTTCGTCGTAGCGTCCTACGTTGCCACGTCCCCGGCTGCTGCCGCTGCTGCCACCCCAACCGCCCTGGCTGCTGCTACCGTGCCGGCTGGAACTGCTGCCGTAGCCGCCCTGCCCGCTTTCATAATCCTGATCGTACTGGCCGCTGCGCGAACGGGTGCTGCCGCCGCTGCTGCCGTAGCCGGAGCTGCCGCTGGAACCGCCCTGCCAACCGCTGCCGGACTGCGAGGAGCCCGAGCGATGACCACGGCTGCTGCCACTGGTATAGTCATCCGAAGAGCTGCCGCCATAGCTGCCGTGCGATCCCATATCCTCTTCATATTCGTAGCCGCGGCCGCGTCCCCGGCTGCTGCTGCTGCCGATATCGGAACTGCCATACAAATTGCGGCTGGAACTTAATCCACGGCCGCTGCTGCTCCCGACGTTTCGATTCTGTCGAGCCATGATTCCTACTCCTTTGATTAGCTGGTCAGATAACCTTTTCCAGTCCGATTGAATCCTGCATATCCTCATTCGCACCGAGCGATGGAATTCACCGCTGAACTTCGTGCCGGATAGCTCAGCAGAAGCACAGAAAATCCCCGGCATCTTTCACGCGTCACTCCAACGATGTTGCGTTAAGAACAAGGGCAAGGTGCGTACAAACTACTGTTGAAAATGTCGCGTGATGGAAATGAGAAACCGCCGGTGTGACCTGTGCCGCTTCCGGAAATGGGGGTGCCGGAAACGCTGTCTGTTCTGTCAGCGGCACGCTTTATCACACCGTGGGGCACGGATGCACGACGGCAGCGACACGACGGCCATGACATACTATAAACACGCCGCGCCGATAGAGCGGTTCCCACCTCACGGGCGCGTTGCGGTACAGTACGCCGAAGAGAGAATGAGCGCCTCTGTGTGCCGTGTGTGCATGGCGCGAGGCATCCGCTATTCTCGTGCGGTAACGATCACCCTGCCCGCAGAAAGAGAACACCGCCGCACCGGAACATTCGGGTGAGGCGGTGTTCCATTGACCGTGGTTGTCAACACCGCACTCAGCGGTTGCGCCCACGCGAACGGTTGCCCGAAGAACTGCGGCCATAACCCCGCTCACCGGGAGCAGGCTCGCCATGAGAGTGATAGCCACCGATACGTCCCGCTTCCGAGCGGCTCATCCCGTGACGCCCTTCTTCCTCATGACCGTAACCGCCGCGCGAACGGCTGCCGTGCTCTTCCTGCTCGCCGTATCCGCTCCGGCTGCGGCTGCTGTACCCGCGCCCTTCTTCCTCATATCTGCCCTGTGTACGGCCCCGGCCGTGCCATCCCTGTTCTTCCGGAATGAACTGGCCATACTGATCGCGCGGCATGCGCTCAGCGCGCTCGCTGCGTTCTTCGAGTTCCATCTCAATATCCCGTCTCCGGCCGCCGTATCCCCGCGTACCGTGCTCGGGCATGAAGCGTCCCAGTTCATCACGCTGCTCATACTCCGCATTCCAGCCCCGGCGATCATCTTCAACATTGCCGCGATAGCTACGGCTGCTGGTGTACTCGCCGCCGAAACCGCGGTTCATCGCGCGGCCGCGCCCGCGAATCTCTTCCTCGCCGTATCCGCCACGCCCGCCCCGGCCGTGGCCTTCAAACTCTTCTTCCTCATACCGGCCGCGACCCCCGCGTCCCCGGCCATAATCTTCTTCTTCGTTGTACCTGCTGTGGCTACGGTAATCTTCGCCTTCACTTCGTCGAGTCATGATACTTCTCCTTTGGTTACGAGATCGTCCTGACGTTGCGTGTGGTAATAATATCCACCGGCATAAATTGAGCGAGAGTACTCTTGAATAGGAGACCGGTCCACTGAGCATTCCATGAACCGCTTGAGCATCACAAAGCTCTACATCCGCCCGGTCAAGAGTAGAGTTAGAGCGCGACACAGCACGCGCGGACCAGAGAATAGAGGATCGTTTGGATTGGAGAACACGGCACGAAGCGCGGTGCCGCGGACCGTATGATGGCGGCGCAGATTCTGCTTCACAGGCCGCGCCGCAGAGTCTGCGGCAGTGAGTGAACACCGAATCGCAAGACTCCTTGGAAACTCCGCGCGATTCGGACGGTTCCTGCCTCCGGACCGTGCCGTGCCATAGTGCGCGGGAGTGTGAAGGAGTGCCGCACCGAAAAGAAGAATTGGAGAGGCAACGCGCACTTTCCCGAACGGCATACTCACCTTGCCGGATACAACACCGCCCCGCCGATAAGCGGGGCGATGAAAGCATCCAGAATAACGGCAGTGTTTCCGGTCGCCGTTTACCGGTTACGGTTGCGCGAACCGCCACGGGAAGGACCCTGTCCACGCGTCTCTTCCTCGTGACTCCGGGATGAACGGCCCGGTTCATGCGCGTGACCTTGCCGGCTGCCCGTGTGGCTGCTTCCGCTGCCGGTCATACCGCTGTGATGGCCACGGCTTTGCTCTTCTTCGCCGCCGTAACCACCACGGCTGCGGGAACTGCTGTGGCCGCTGTAACCACCTTCCTCTTCTTCACCGTAACTGCCGCGGCCTGAAGAGCGCCCGCGTCCATACTCCTCTTCTTCATTCCAGTTGCCGCGACCGCCACCACCGCTGCTTCCGCCGCGCTCATAGTCGCGGTCATGCGAATGCATGCCACCCATGCGTCCGGCTTCCGAGCGGCTCATCCCCGGGCGGCCCTCTTCGTCACCATAACCACCATAGCCACCGCGTGAACGGCTGCTGTTACCGCGCTCTTCTTCGTACCCGCCGCGCCCCGAAGCGCGTCCGCGTCCGTAGTTTTCTTCCTGCTCCCAACCACCGCGTCCGCCGCCACCACTGCTTCCGCCGCGCTCGTCGCGATCATGCGAATGCATGCCACCCATGCGTCCCGCTTCGGAGCGGCTCATGCCGTGACGGCCTTCCTCCTGCTCCCAATCGCCACGGCCCGAGGAACGTCCCCGTCCGTACTCCTCTTCCTGCTCCCAGCCGCCGCGTCCACGGTATTCTTCTTCCCGCCCTCCCGAGCGGCCCGAACCCTGCTGTCCCCAACTGCCTTGCGTTCCCTGGCCTTCGCTGCTTCGTCGGCTCATGGTCGAACCTCCCTGACCGCGGCCTCGGCTGCCGCCGCCGGTCATGCCCTGGCTGGAGCTGCCGCTGGTGCGGTTGCGGCTCGACGTGCTCGTGCTGCGGGTGGATGTGCCCGTGCGGCGGGCAGACGTTGTGCTGGATGTGCCGCGGCTACTCGCGGTGGCGCCTGACTTGTGGCCCGTCGTGCTCTTCGTTGAACTCTTGCGTGTGCTCTTCCCTGTCCCTGTCTTGCCGCGAGTCCCCGTTGTCCCGCCTCTGGACGAACTGGACTTGCTGGCGCTTTTGCTGCCGGAACGGGTCCGCGATGCCGTGGTCGAACGTTTGCTGCCCGCAGACTTTTTGCCACCCTTGGAACGGCCGCTCTTCTTGGATGCACCGCCACTGGCCTGACTTTGTGTGCTTTCCTCGCTCCCGCCTTCTTCAGTGCTGCGCTTTTCTGCTGCCATGATTGTTTTCCTCTTACGGTAAAGATTATGATACCCGAACATGTATGACAAATAAACCTGCACTCGCACGGCGTGACTTATGCCTCATGACACGAATCCCGCGCGGTGAATGACATCAGCGAACTGTCCAAGGGGGATTGCAGCGGCGCGTACTGTCGGCGAGACCGGCTCCGCCACGCCTGATAAACAAAATGGAATGCACTTGTAAAACCGACCCGAATTTTCCGTGGTTCCCGCCGTCCGCTGCAGGGTCATCGCACGACGTGCCCACGCCGTCGCGCAGCGCGTGGCAAGTGCCGATACGCATTGCCGCATCAAGGAAAGATCTTTCATAACCTCACTTGCGCTCGCTCGCGCGGCACACCACACCCCCGTCCACCGCATCGGGACTCTCTGCGCCGTGCCGCAATGCAACGCCGCAAAGAATTCTCCGCGAATTGCCGTGCATGCCTCTCATACGCTCTTGCCCCGCGCTTCGCTGCATCCCAAGCCTTCGCAGCGGCAGTGCGTCTTACTCTGCACTTTCCCCCTTGGAACAAGGGGGAATCAGAAGGGGGTTTCTTCTCCCCCTTTCCCAATGTCATGGGGAAAGGGGGCCGGGGGGATGGGGGTCTCCGCCGCAGTCAAAGGCAGGATAGAGGTTTGCCCCCACACACTTCTGCCCCACAAAAAATGTGCGCCGCTTGATGCGGCGCACACGCTTTTTCCTATTGGTTCTTTCCGTCTCGCACAGCGTAAGGTTTCGGACTCTTCGGTCCCCCTCGAGCCTGTTTGCCTGTCTCCTGATCGGTGCCAAAAACATTCAGGCAGCGGTCGGATCCGTCGGAATGGATAAACCATTTGCCTTCGTATCCGTAGACGGCGTGATGGGTAATGCGTGTCGGCATAATGTCGGTCTCCTCTTGAATAATCCTCGCGCGAACCGCGAATCTTCCGGGTGAGCAAAGTGTTCCGGTCGCTGACGATATGGTCAATGCTCTTTTACAACGACCCACTGCGCAAGGCGGTTCCCCTGCAAAGGGACTCACTTCTTATAGATAGCGCATTTCCCGTGCGGTCAGCGGGAGCAAACGCTTTTCATAGGGTAGCATAAACAAGAAAGGGCGCACAACGTGCGCCCTTTCGCAGTAGATCGGACTATGGCTTATGTGGGTCATCGGGCGGCTTCTTCTTCCGGAAGAAGCCGCTGAGCTTGTCGCCGCCTTCCTTGATGCGGTTCAGATAGCGCCGCGCCCAGACATATTCCGTTGCCAGAATGGCGAGTCCGCCGACAATAATCAAAATACCCGGACCGGGAATCCCCGGAATGGACAGCACCAGGCCGATGAGAATCACCGTGAACCCCATGACGATGCGTGCCCAGCGTCGCGCCGTCTTAAACCGCGCCGAGGTGTTCTGCGGTGTCGTGCGCTGAGGCTCCCGCTCGGTCAAGCTTTAGCCCCGGATGATGTTGCGGGCGATGACCATGCGCTGGATCTGGTTCGTGCCTTCGTAGATCTGCGTGATCTTGGCGTCACGCATGAACTTCTCGATCGGGTAATCGCGCATGTAGCCGTACCCGCCGAAAATCTGCACCGCGTCCGTGGTGACCTTCATCGCCACGTCCGAAGCCAGTAGCTTGCTCATTGCCGAAATGTCGCCGACGTTTTTCAGACCCGCATCGATATTCTTGGCGGCCATGTAGAGCAGCGCGCGCGACGATTCGATGGACGTTGCCATGTCGGCCAGCAGGAACTGAATCGCCTGCAGGCTGGAAATCGGATGGCCGAACTGTACGCGGGACTTCGCATAATCGAGGGCCAGGTCAAACGCGCCCTGCGCAATTCCCAGCGCCTGCGCGGCCACGCCCGGACGCGACTTGTCCAGCGTCTTCATCGCCACCATAAAGCCTTCGCCTTCTTTGCCGAGCAGGTTCTCGGCAGGCACGTGGCAATCTTCGAAGATAATCTCATTGGTGGACGATGCGCGAATGCCCATCTTATCTTCTTCTTTACCGACCTTGAAGCCCGGAAAATCCTTCTCCACGATAAAGGCCGACGTGCCGCGCGCACCCTTGGTCGGATCGGTAACGGCAATCACGGTGACGCAGTTGGCCACGCCGCCGTTGGTGATAAACACCTTGCTGCCATTCAGAATATACTCGTTGCCCTTCTTCTCGGCGCGGGTCTTCATCGAACCGGCGTCGCTGCCTGCGGCAGGTTCGGTCAAACCGAAGGCCGCCAGCCACTGGCCGGACGCCAGCTTGGGCAGATATTTCTTCTTCTGCGCTTCGGTACCGGAAATCAGAATCGGGAACGTGCCCAGTGCGGACGCCGCCACCGACAGACTGATGCCGCCGCACACCTTGGAGAGTTCCTCGGTCATAATCGCCAGTTCGAACACGCCCAAGCCCATCCCGCCGTACTCTTCGGGCACCACGACACTGAAAAAGCCGGCGTCGGCAAAGACTTTCACGACGTCCCAGGGAAATGTTCCGTCGCGGTCGTGCTTGGCGCGGACAGGCTTAACGGTCTCTTCGGCAATCTGGCGAACAAGGTCACGGAAGGCGGTCTGGTCCTCGGTAAGAAAGTAATCCATCATGGGCGGGTTCTCTCGCAGTGGTTAGAGTAGGGCAAAAAGGAAATGTAGGTATAGCGGAGCGAAAAGTCAAGAGGGAGCCGCTTTGGGATGCCTTGAAACTGAAAACGGAAGACTTGAAATAAGACAATGTCGGTCACATAACGCGGAAAACAGAGGTTTGAGGGAGCACGCGATCAATCATATCTTGGGACCGCGCGGTCTTCCGCGCTGTCCCCCCGCCGGTAGGCGGCCCCGGGTGCAGGCGTCACGCCTGCCGGTTGACAATGCCGTCTGTCCCGGCTATATTGCGCACTTCACATCACAACTTCATCGCATCTCATGAACCCCGATTCCCGTCACTTAATTGTTTTGGACCTCGGCAATGTCCTCCTCGATTACCGTCCCGAACGCTTTGCCGAGCGGCTGTCGCGGATTGCACCGCATCGCAGCGCCGAAGAAATTCTCGCCCGCTATGCGCGGGGAGAACTCAAGGCCGCCTTTGAACGCGGACAGATTACCGAAGCGGATTTCTTTGCGGAAATGGTGCAGTGGCTGGGGTGCCGGGAGGAGGCCACGCCGTTTGTGATGGACGCGTGGAATGACGTCTTTACCATAACGCAGGGCGCGGAGCAGGCCGTTGAGGTGCTGAGACAAAAGGCAACGCTGTGGATGCTCACCGACACCAACCCCACCCATCTCAAATACGCGCTGCGCCGCTTTCCCTTTCTGTACCAGTTTGAACGGACGTTCGCCTCGTACGTGTGCGGCCACATGAAATCCGAACCGGAAGCCTTTGCGCAGATCATTACGGCTGCCGCCTGCAAACCGGAAGAAATTCTCTTCTACGATGATCTGGAGCCCAATGTAGCCGTCGCCAGATCAGTAGGAATCGATGCGCGAATTTTCCACGGCTGGAAATGGCCCGACAGAATGCTGAAGATCTGATCAGAAATCCTGAACTATCGAAACAAAAGCGCCCCGCATTTGCGAGGCGCTTTGCTTATCCAGCAGTCTTCGTTCTTAACTTTTGGATTTTTTGTTTTTCAGAATTTTGGACTTTATTCACCAGCACAATTCCCGCAATCACCAATCCGCCACCCAAAAAGAGCTGCCAACTCGGGCGCTCGCCCAAAAACAGCACGCCGAGAATCACCGCCCACACCGGGAAAATGTACGTCACGGCGGCGGCGCGCGTCGATCCCCATGTGTTGATCAGATAAAAATAAGCCTGATAGGCCAGCGCCGAGCCCATCACACCCATCCATGCACAGGCCAGCCATGTCATCGGCAAATGCGGCAGCTTCATCGGCGCTTCCATGAGCGGCGCCAGAAGCCACATCACGACCAGCGACGACGTCAGCGATACCGCCGTGGTGTGGATCGGATGCTGGCCCTTCAGCTTCAGCCGGGTAAACACATTGGCCGCCGCATAGCAGATCGCGGCCACAATGACGGCAAGCTGTCCGATGAGGCTGCCTGTCAGCGCCTGTGGTCCGATGTCGCGGCTCACCAGCAGAACCAGTCCCACAAATCCTGCCGCCAGCCCCGTAGCCTTGGACAGGCTGAAACGGTCATCCGGCAAAAAGAAATGCGCCACCGAAATCGTAAACAACGGCATGGTGCCGTTCAGAATCCCCGCCAGGCCCGAATCGATCCGCGTTTCCGCCCACGTGATGAGGGTAAAGGGAATCGCCGTATTGACCACCCCCAGCGCCAGCGTATACACCAGATTCCGGCCTCGGACGGTGAACGGCTCTTTTTGGATCAGCGTCAGCAGCCACGCTGCCGCCGTGCCGAAGATCATGCGGTAAGCAACAGTGGTGAGCGGCCCGATCTCTTCGAGCGCCACCTTGATCCACAAAAAGGACGTTCCCCAACCGAGAAGCCCTAAAAACAAAAATGCGCCCCACGGCTTCCAGCGGCTCACAGGAAGCCCTCGCGTGTGTAGCGGGCTTCATGCTCCAGCAGCCAGCGTTTGCGGTCCAGACCGCCGCCATAACCTGTCAGCGTGCCATCTCCGCCGATGACCCGGTGGCAGGGAATGACAATCGCCATCCGGTTCATCCCGTTGGCGTGAGCTACTGCCCGCACGGCCTCGGGACGGCTGAGCTTGCGCGCCTGCTCGAGGTAAGAACAGGTGCTCCCGTAAGGGATGGTCACCAGCGCCTGCCACACGGCCTTTTGAAATGCTGTCCCCGCCAGATGCAGCGGCAAGGCAAACTCCTTGCGCTGCCCGGCAAAATACTCATCGAGCTGCTTCTGCAACTCATCGAACAGCGGACAGTGGGCGGTCATCACACTGCCGTTGCAGAGCTTCTGAAGCTGATCCAATTCCGATGGCAGCATCCGGCGGTCGCAAAACTCCAGCAGGCAAAGTTCATTCTGCACCGCCCCCGCCATCATCAGCCCCAAAGGTGTGGAAAGCCGCGTGATGTAAATCACCGCCTTGTCCACGCTGGCCGAAGGTGACAGCCCCATCGCGTTCTTAAAGGACTCCTGAAAGCCGCTTAAGGAATCGTAGCTTTCAAGCGCGACCGTGGTGACGCTCTGCCCCGCCTTCAGGCCTTCAAGGGCCTTGCCGATCTTCACATACCGCTGATAGGCTTGAAAGGTAATCCCGTGCTGCTTCTTGAACCAGCGGCGCAAAGCATCGGGTTGAATGCCGCGCTGTTCAAGGTCGCTGTTGCGCAGCCGCAGCCCCGGCGTGGCGTGGATCTCGTCCAAGAGCTGCCGGAACTCTTCGGGAGTCTCCCCGACGCTCTCCAGCGGCTTGCACACCTTGCAAGGCCGGAACCCCGCATCCAACGCCTCTTTGACCGTCTCATAAAAGGAGATATTCTCCGGCTTGGGCGCGCGCGCCGGACAGCCCACCCGGCAGAAGATCCCCGTGGTTTTGACGCCGACAAAAAACAGCCCCGCAAACGCCGGATCGCGTTCGTAAAAGGCCTTCAGCCGGACATCTTGGGATATCAGTGTGGTATTCATGCCCTAAAGATACACTCGCGCCCGTCAAACCGCAACCGAAAATACGACAACCAATTCTGATTCCGGAAACTCTACGCCGCCTGCCCCGCCGCCACTCCCGACAGCCGGAAACAGAACGTGCTGCCTTTGCCGGGGCCATCGGATTCGATCCACAGCGAGCCGCCATGCTGCTCGACAATGCGCTTCACCAGCGCCAGCCCGACCCCCGAGCCTTCGGCCTGTGGATCCAGCTTCTCGAACAGGGCAAGGATCCGGGTCTGATCCGGCGGCGCAATGCCAATGCCGTTGTCCTTGACATACAGCACCGGCTCTGTGCCTGCATGACGTATCCCGATTTCCACGCGCGGCCGCGGCTGGTTGCCCATGAACTTGATCGCGTTATCGAGCAAATTCAAAATCACTTCCAGCAGCCGCGAGCGGTCACCATAGACGACCGGCAGCCCCGGCGCAATCTGCACCGCCACGCCGCGCTGCGCAATACGGCCATTGACCAGCCCCGTTGCCTCCCGTGCCAGATCTTCCAGCGGCACCGGGTCATGCTTTAGCGGCTGATGCCCGTTGCGGGACCATTCGAGCAGCGAATTCATGAAGTGCTCCATCTTGTCCACCGCATCGCCGATGCGCTCGAGGTTCTGCTGCAATCGCTCGCGGTTGCCTGCCGCCGCGTCGCGATCGATCCACTTCAAAAAGCCCTTAATGGTAATCAATGGGCTCTTCAGGTCATGGGACACCGTATAGCTGAACCGCTCCAGCTCTTCATTCTTGCACTTCAGGTCGCGGATCAGGGCTTCACGCTCGGCCTCGGCATGCTTGCGGTCACTGATGTCGCGCACCGCCGTCACACGCGCAAGACGTCCGTGAAAGGGGACCGTCTTGCCGCAGATCTCCACCGGAAAACGCGTCCCATCCTTGCGCAGACAGAGAGCCTCATAGGGCTTTTCATAACCGGACTTCTGCGCGTTGCGCACCAACTCGCGGTCTTCCAGTGCCACCAGTTCCACCGTGGGTCTGCCCCGCAGTTCGGCGCGATCATAACCGCACATGCGCGCAAACTTGTCGCTGCAATCCAGCAGGATGCCGTCTTCCGAAAGCAGAATATCATCGAAAGCGGCTTCCGTCACGCCCCGGTAGCGCGCTTCGCTCTCCCGCAGAATCAACTCCGCGGCGCGCCGCCTGCGGAAATTGAGTTGTAACGCACCGACAATCGACAGCCACGCGACGCCCACCACTCCGGCGGTGAACAGTGCAATCAGCCGCAGTTTCTTACGCAGCGAGTCGCCGTTATTCTCTTCGCGGTCATTCAGCCGCTGCAGGGCGGTCCCAATGCTCTGCACATAAGCCTGCTTCAATTCCAGATATAAATTGCTGGACAGCAAGTCTTCGGCAGAAACCCGGTCACCGCTGAAAGCCAGCCCCATCGCCAGCGTCTCGGTGTTCACCCGCCGCGTATGCGCCGTACGGATGTTGTACAATTCCGCGCGGCTCTGCGAGGTGTCCAGCACGGCAGCGGCCTCGGCCAGCACACTGTCCAGTTGCAACTGAGCAGCGGCATAGCGCGTCTTCCAGGCCGGATTGTCCGTCGCGACGGACAGAAGCGCCGATGTGCTGAGCGTCTCATCCAGCCGCGTCAGCTCCGTGTCCAGCCGCTCCAGCGCGATCTGATCCTCGGAAATACTCTGATACGAACCGTATGCGGTGAGGGCCTCCCAGACCACCAGCCCAAACAGAAACAACGTAATGCCGACTCCGGCTAAAACGAGACCGTTGGGACTGGTACCGCTGATACTCCAGCGGTGGCTGCCATAAGAGACCATCATCACATCCTTGCCCACAACCGGGGCGCAAAAAACTACACGAACCGGGAAAGAAGAAACAGGGGAGATGCGTTCAGGTAGTCCGGAGCAGGCTCCGGCAAAGAAATGCTTCCGCCGCACAGGAAGGTTTTTTCCTGCGCGGCGGAATTGATGGAGGCAGGTATCGTTAGTTGTACTTTCTGCTTATGGCGCAGGCTCCCGGGTTCTCAGGCGGAGAGATCGAAATAGGACGAACGTTATGATAAATTGATACGCTATGAACGCGTCGAATTCTCGTCCATCTTGATCCAATTCTTATAGAAAAACTCGCTGTCCTCTTCGTTGTTCAACCGCAGGACGACCTGACGGTACCATTCATCGAGAGGAGACTCATGGTCATCCAGCCGCGGGAAGGGATTGTACGGCCCTCCCGCCAGCGCCTTGCCAATCTGATCAAGCACGCCCAGCGCCAGTTCCGGCACATCGCGACGGCGGACACCGGACAGATCCATGAGACGGGAGATCAGATACCACTGCGGCGTCGCGCCGGGAATAAAACTGATGGCCCGCGTGCGCATCACTGGCAGGAAGCAATCCAGTATCACGCGCCCCCGGCCATACGCCTTGATGGTGTCCGCCTGCAAATATTCCTTGGGAAGATACAGACTGGTCGAATACGGCCCTTGGCGGCCATAGGCATTGCTGGACGGATCACGGCTCAAAACATCGAGGCTGCCGCGCCAGTCGATGTAACAGGTGACGGTGACCTTGAACCCCGCCGCTTCGAGCGCGCGCGGAAACGCCACTGCCAGCTTGCCCATCACCGTGCGGGTAGACTCTATCGCCTGCTCTGAAAGCGCGGGCAGCCGCCACTGAAATAACCCTTCAGCATCTACGTCCTTCACATAAATCGGAGGATAGCCGGGCAGAATTCCCGACATGGCCGCCGCCACGGAATTGACATAGATTACTTCCTTGGCTCCGGCTTCCTTCAGTGCGGCCACGGTCTTCTCGAACACCGGCCCGTCCACGCTCATGCCCTCGTTCATCATGTGGTAGCGTTTGTCGAACCCGGCCTGCTCGGCGCGTTCGATCATCTGGCGGCCCATTTCATAGCCAACAGATTTCGACAGATCCCGCGCCAGCACGGTAATGCTGCCGCTGTCATGGGTGAAATGCCGCACAGCGCTTTCGATGGCTCCCCCCAGACCCGGTCCGGTGGCTCCCGCCAGCAGAAAGTGGTGGCCCTTGATCCAGTCGAGCTTGTATTCGGTTCCGGTATAAAAGAGTTCCTGTTGAATGGCAATGCGTTCCAGAAGGGCGCGCGCCGCTTCGGGAAAGCGAGCCACCTCCTCGGCATTGGGCCTCGGCACTTGGGTGTTGTAGTCTTTGACCCGAAGGTCTTTAAAAGGTTTAGCGAAGGGAGATGGGTAGTCGGGCATGATTATTCCTGACTTAAAAGTATTTCCAATTAGACCTCTAATATAACATTTTCCGGAAAGCGGGGCAACGTCCTACCTTAACAAGTTGATTTTGTGGAAAGATGCATGTATATTCTCCAAAACCGGGCATGTTTTCCACACCTGAAGGACTTGCCCCCGAAACTGTGCGCCTTTCGGCGAGTTCTCTGGATAGACGGCAGCACCCGGCGGAGGAAGAAGAACCTTGGGTTCCAAGTTACGGAGTGGCAGGGAGCAGACCATGCGCAAGGTCTACGCGTTAGTGATGGTAATTGTGGTCTTGGTCTTTGTGGCTTGGATGGCCAGTGATAACACCGTTGTGACCAAGCCCGCGCCCAAGGCACCCTTCAAGTCTGCCGGGGAATTTCCCCTCGGCGGCGTGGAAGGACGGATTGACCATCTGGCCGCCGATGTAAAGGGCGGACGGTTGTTTGTGGCCGCACTGGGCAATAACAGCGTCGAAGTCGTCAGTCTGAAAAACGGCGAGCGGCTGCACACCATCAAAGGTCTGCGCCAGCCACAGGGAATCTTGTATCTGCCGCAGCAGAATCTGCTGGTGGTATCCTGCGCGGCGGACGGCACCTGCCGGGTCTTTGATGGCAGCAGTTATACGCCGCTGCATACCCTCAAGTTCGATCTGGATGCGGACAATATGCGCTTTGACTCCGCCGCAGGCAAAGTGTATGTAGGCTACGGCGAAGGCGCGCTGGGAGTGTTTGATCCCGTAACTGGCGTTGCCGATTCGACAAAGCGAATTCTGCTCAACGGCCATCCCGAGTCTTTTCAACTGGAAACGGCGGGTCCGCGGATCTTTGTCAATGTGCCCGATGCCCAGCAGATTGTCGTAGCGGACCGTTCTACAGCGCAGGCGCCGCTGGCCAGTCCGCTGGGTGAAGTGGTCGAAAACTATCCGATGGCCATTGACGAGGCCAATCACCGCCTGTTTGCCGGCTGCCGGGCACCCGCCGCGCTGCTGGTGATGGACATAGGCCGGGGAATCTTTGTCGCCACGCTGCCCTGCGCCGGGGATGCCGACGATGTGTTCTATGATGCGGCGCGCAAGCGGGTCTATGTGTCCGGCGGCGCGGGATATGTCAGTGTCTTTGCCCAGCAGGATGCCAACACCTACGAAGAACTCCCACGGGTGATGACCGCTCCCGGCGGACGCACCTGCCTGTTTGTACCCGAACTCGGGAAATTATATGTGGCCGTCCCCAAAAAAGACGCCCACTCTGCCGCGATCAAAGTCTACGAGGTCCAGTGACTCTTTCTTTTCCTTCTGAAGCAAATGCGCGTGTGATTACCGTGGCGGGGAAACGTTGCCGGCTGGATCTGCAGGACGGCTCCCGGGTGGACGCCATCGCGCGCGGCAGACTGTTTGAAGGAGAAGAGGGCGGGGAAGTGGTGGTTGGCGATCTGGTGCGGACCGAACCGCATCATGGCCATTGGATGGTGGAAACGGTCTTGCCGCGCCGCAATGAATTCGTGCGCGAAGGCTTGCGCAAGGAACGGCAGGTGCTGTTTGCCAATGTGGACCGCGTGCTGATTGTGGCGTCCCTCTCGCAGCCCGAAACCAAGGCCGCGGCGATCGACCGTTTTCTGGTGGCCGCGCTGCGGGGTGGCGTGCCGCCGATCCTCGTGCTCACCAAAACCGATCTGGACTCCGACAGCCAGCGCGCGCAGGAACTCCGCCAGACCTACCAGGCCTTCGATCTGACCGTCTTTGCCCTCAGCAATCATACCGGAGAAGGTGCGGATGTCGTGGCGGCGCAACTCACCGGCGGAATCAGCGCGCTGGTGGGCAATTCGGGAGTGGGGAAGAGTTCTCTGTTGAACCGGCTGATTCCGGGACTGGAACTGCGCGTGCGCGAGGTCAGCTCCTGGTCAGGCAAAGGCACCCATACCACAACCGCCGCACTGCTGGTCCCTTACGGCGAGCAGGCGGCGGTAATCGATACGGCCGGAATGAAAAGTTTTGTGCCGTACGGCATCAACCGGGACAACCTCGAAGACCTGTTTCCCGACATTGCCCGCTTTGCGCCGGACTGCCGTTTCCGCAATTGCCGCCACCTGAGCGAGCCGGACTGTGCCGTGCGCGCCGCCACCGAGAGTGGCAATCTGGCCGCCGTGCGCCTAAAATCTTACTACCGGCTGCTGGAAGAACTCACCTAAAAACCAAAAAGCCAAAAGCAGAGCTTCCGGCATCCTGTTCATCTTGCTTTTTGGTTAACCAATCCTTAGCGTATTACGGAATCACCTCCGGCAGCGGATTCGCCAACTGCGGATAGAGCTGCGCGGGGTCGAGCAGCATTACAAATTTCTGTGAGCCTTTGATCGGCAACAGGCCCACCAGCCCGCCGAAGTCTTCGCTCCCGGGAATCGAGTCGGGCGGCTGAATCTCTTCCGCATGGCAGCGCACTACCGCCTGAATTTCGTCCACGGCAACACCGAGCGTCGCGCTCGACGTAGCCACCACCATCAGGCTTGGCCGGCTCTGCTCGGTGATGTGATTGATCGTTTCACCGAAGAGTCGCTTCAAATCGGCCAGAAAAAGCCCTGCCGTAGAACGGGCGGCCTCGTGTGCCTTGTCGTACTGTTGGGCGTGCTGAAAGGCCAAAACCGCTTCCCCCACCTGGTGGATCCGGCGGTGAGGCTCATCGAATCTCCGCAGCAGCCTGGCCAGCCACGGATCATCGGTCTCGAAGGTGTCATACCACATTCCGAACTTGCATTTGTGTGGATCGGTGGTCAGCGAAAACTCGCGCTGTTCCGCGATGCTGCGCCGCAACTCCGCCAGCCAATTCTCATGGTCCTGTAACCGCGCGCGCAACAGGGTGACCAGTTCGTCCGCCGTGTCCGTCAGGGACTGCAGTCCAAACTTCCGCCGCAGATCAAAAACCGGAATCACTTCGGAGCGCAAAAGGATCACTCCCAGATTATCCGGCGACGCCTGAGGTACGGCGTGTACTTCAGGCAAGCGCAGCATCTCCTTCACATGCTGCACGGCGAACGCGAACGTTTCCCTGGCGACCCGGAAGGTCACCCATTGAGTTTCTGTACTCATGACGTTGTCCTATGTGAAATTGAGATCTGCCGATCCAATTCTGTCGAGCACGACATAGGAGAGTCTTTTCCGGCGGCGAGGTGCGCGAGCAGCAGCCAATCAACAGGGCTACCGATTCATAACTACAGTTATCAAGAATGCAAAATATGCAGGACGTACGGCGCGCTGCAACTACATGACTTTCAGATAGATATGTACGCAAACGGTATGCCAGATTGCCACCCCAATCTGTGAAACAGCTTCTCCTCCTGACGAATTGTGCTTAATCCTATCCCAATAGCGATTATTTAAGGCACAAAAAAAGAGCGCACGATGATGCGCTCTCGAAACATTGTCCATGGGGCTTCGATGTTATGGGGTAACCATTTCCTTGTGGGGAGCGATCAGTTGCGGATAGAGTTGCGCGGGGTCAAGCAGCATCACGAATTTGTGCGAGCCTTTGATCGGCAGTAACCCGATCAGACCGCCGAAATTCTCGCTGCCCGGAATGGAATCGGGCGGCTGAATCTCGTCGTCGGCACAACGCATCACGGCATGGATCTCATCCACCGCCACACCCAGAGTGCAGGAATGCGTGCCCACCAGCACTAGACCTGCCCGGGCACTCTCCTCCAAATGCTTGATCGCTTCGTCAAACAGATGGCACAGGCCGGTCAGGACAAGCTCCCGGGCGCGCTGAATCAGCACCGCCGCATTTCCATAGTCCCCCTTCGCCTGATTCTCCTTCACCTGTGCGCCAAGCAAGTGGATCCGCTGGTGAGGCTCTTCAAACCGTTTGAGAATTCGCGCCAACGCAGCGTCCTCTGACTGATACTGGTCGTACCACATTCCGAACTTGCATTTGTGCGGATCGGTGGCCAGCGAGAACTCACGCTCCTCCTTCACGCTGGATTCCAATTCCCGCAGCCAGTTCTCGTGATCCTGCTGGCGCGCGCGCAACAATTCGATCAATCCTGCCGCCGCCTGCTCCCGTGAAGGATGGCCGAACTTGCGGCGCAGGTCAAAAACCGGTATGACCTCGGATCTCAGCAGAATGACTCCCAGATTGTCGTCCGCCGCATGGGGAACCGCGTGTACATCGGGCATCCGCAGCATTTCTTTGACGTACTGAATTTCGAAGCCGAAGACTTCGCCGCCGACGCGGAAGGTTACCCACTGAGACTCACTGGCCATGGAAGACTCCTCGGATGATGTAGGTCAGGATTACGATAAGGCCGGGATGGGGCCATCCGCCGGCCAAAGTCAACGCAGAAAAGGCGCAAGCGATAGCATTTGCCAATTGATTCTACCAGCTAACGCGAATATCATGCCGACCGTGCCACATACAGGTCTAACGTCAGCGCACTAAACATACCCTCTTATGAAGCATTTGATTATCGGCTTCGGCGCCGCAGGGGCCAACGCCGCCGAGTATCTCCGCCGCAATGACGGCGAAGCGGAAATTACTGTTTTAAATGGCGAAGCCACACCCTTCTACCTCCGGTTGGACCTTGAAGGGATCTTTGCCGGAAAGCCGCCCGAACAGCTCATGCCTCGCCCTCCCGAGTTCTGGGATGAGAAACGGGTGACCATTATTCCGCACCGTGCTGTAAAGGTCGACCCGTTGCGGCAGGAAGTGACTACGGGCTCAGGACAGATTCTGTCCTACGACCGCTTGCTGATTGCTGCCGGAACGTCCCCCCGCAAGCTGGCGGTCCCGGGCCGCGAACTGCCCGGTGTGTTCCACTACCACACCCTCGAAGATGCCAAGGCCATTCACGCCGAGCGCGAACGCGCCAAGCGGGTCGTGATTGTCGGCGGTGGAATTTTGGGGCTGGAAATGGCGCATGCCGCAGTGGAATTCGGCTGGGACATTACCATGCTGGTGCGCGGTGGCTTCGTCGGCTCACCGATGGTCGATGAAAAGGGCGGAGCACTGGTGCTGGAGGCCTTGCGCAAGGCGGGAGTCAAGGTGCATTTCCAAGATCAAGTGCAAAGCTTCGAGGGGCAAGCGGGAATCCTCCGCCGGGTGCAGACCAGGCAGGGGCATACTCTGGATGTCGATCTTGCGGCCCTGTGCGTCGGCACCCAGCCCGACACCGACTTTCTGCTGGACAGCGGCCTGCTCACCGCCGGACGGCTTATTGTCAATGAAAAGCTCGGAGCATCTGCCCCCCACGTCTGGGCGGCGGGTGATGCTGCCGTAGTGAGAACCACCGGCGGACGGCTGGTCTCCTGTCATACGTGGAACGTCGCACAATCACAGGCTCGCACGGCGGCCGCCAACATGCTGGGCGGCGAAGGAACATGGCGGGATGATGCCGTCTACAATCTGGATCTGCTTTTCGACCAGCCCTTTGCCATGATCGGCGCCTGGGATGATCGCCATGAGCCGGGTCGCATCATCCATGAGTTGTCCGCACCCGGCGCCTACCGGGCGTTGGTAACCCGGGAGGGCATCCTCGAAGGAGCCTTCCTGCTGGGCAACCGGGAAGGCGACCGTCGCGTGCGCAAGCTGATTGTGGGCAACGCCCGCATTGAAGGCAAGATCGACCGGGTCTTCGCCCCCGACGCCACACCCGAAGAGTTTGCGGAAAAATGAAAAACGAAAAATGGGAAACTAAAAAGAAGACCTGTCGCACACCCGGATCTTCTTTTTAGTTTATAGTTTCTAATTTTTGATTTTCTTTTGTCACACTCCGTAATCTGGCGCGTCTAAGAGAGAAGGAATAGGAGATCGCTTGGGAAATCCGTTTGCACAAAATAGCGCTGAAGATAAGTTAGATGAGGCTCTGGTGGACGCCGCGGTGCAGGGTGACCGCGCCTCTTTGGAGAGGCTGTTGGAACGTCACCGGCCGTGGATCTACAATATCGCGGTGCGCATGGTGTACAACCCGCAGGACGCGCAGGATGTCAGTCAGGAAGTGATGCTGAAAATCCTGCTGCGGCTGTCGACTTTCCGCAAGGAAAGCAGCTTCCGCACATGGCTGTACCGGATTGTGGCGAACCATGTGCTGCAGATCCAGCGCAAGGAACACAAAACTCTGACCTTCACCGACTACGCCCGGATTCTCGACGAGACTCCCGATCTGGATTTCCCCGATCAGAGTTCACTCCCGGTGGATGCGGCTATCGTCGAGCATGAGACACGCTACGAATGCATGATGGGCATGCTGCTGTGTCTCGATCCACTGCAACGGCTGATCTTTATTCTCGGCGCGTTGATGGGCGTAACCGATGCCTTGGGCAGCGAAATCCTCGGCATCAGCAAGGCCAACTTCCGGCAGAAACTCTCCCGCGCCCGGCAGGACCTGCACAGCTTTATGGAGCAGAAGTGCGGGTTGGTCAATCCGGCCAACCCCTGCCGCTGCACCAAGAAGACCAAGGCATTGATCGACCGCGGAGTGGTCAACCCGCACAGCCTGGTGTACAACGCCAACTATTACCAGCGCATTGAACAGGCGGTGGAAAGCAAGGTGCAGGCGGCGGGGAGCTGGTTTGACCTGCGCTGCGAAGAGTTGTTCGCCGGACAGCCGTTCTACACGGGTCCGGCTTTTGCCGGACAGCTTCGCACTCTGCTGGACAGCCCGCAGTTTAAGGAAATCTTCAATCTGAGAGAACGCCCCTTCTGAAGAATACCCTATCCTATTTATGAGGTCGTTATGCGGTGCAGATATGCCTTTTTTCTCTTGGCCGCGCTGTGGTGCGCAGGCCTTGCCGGTGCGGCGACGCATCATGTTCCCGCCGATTTTGCCACCATTCAGGCGGCCATCGACGCCAGTGCGCTGCACGATACCGTGCTGGTGGCAGCAGGCACCTACTATGAGAATATCAGTTTTCGCGGCCACAGCATTGTGCTGGCCAGCGAGTACCTGCTGACGCATAACCCTGCCGCCATTACCGCCACCATCATTAACGGCAGCCAGCCGGCCAATGCCGACACCGGAACCGTGGTGCGCATCGTGTCGGGAGAAGATTCCACCACGGCGCTGATCGGCTTCACCATTACCGGTGGCACCGGAACTCCGCTGGCCGATCAGCAGAGTCATCTGGTATACGTCGAGGCCGGCGGCGTGATGACCGACGGCACCTCGCCTATCATTGCGCACAACTACATCGTGGGCAATGATGCCTCGCGGGTCCCCGCCGGGGTGACCAGTGCGGGCGGCGGCGGCATCCGTTGCGGGTTCGGCCATCCGCAGCTTCTGAACAATGTGGTCGCCCGCAATACAGGCCGCTATTACGGCGGCGGAATTGTCATCAACCTCGCCAGCGCCATCCTGCGCAATAATGTGGTCTGCCAAAACAGCGGGGGCCAGGACTTCGGCGGAGGCGGTGTGTGGATGTACGGCAGCGCCTTTCCGGCCAGCACCGTCGAGAACAACTCCATTGTCGGCAACAGCACCACACTCAACGGCGGCGGAGTGCTGATCTCCTCGACGTCGGTGAATCTGATCAACAATATTATCTGGGCCAATACCGCGCGCACCACCGGGCCGCAGATTTCCCGCACCAACTCGTTTGGTGCCACCACCTACAATGATGTGCAGGGTGGCCTTGCGGGCAACGGCAATATTGCGGTCTATCCGGCATTCGCCGACACCAATCTGCTGCTTGCGGCAGGCTCGCCGTGCATCAATGCCGGGGATTCCAGCGCCATCTACAATGATCCCGACGGCTCGCGCAATGACATGGGAGCGTACGGCGGTCCCGGCGCAACCCCGCTGGTGCCGTTCTCCGTGCCCTTGCTGCGGCACTCGCCCAACAGCGTGGATTTTGGGTTTGCCAATCCGGGCACTCCCGCGCCACGCAACCTGATTCTCGCCGATCCGAGCACCGGCGGCGTGCGCATCGACAGCGCGCGAATTGTGGGTCCTTCCGGCGGCGCTGTGACGCTGGTCTCGATACCCACTCACCTTGCGCCCTACGCCCAGGACACCGCGCGACTGGTCTGGTCGCCGACACAAAATGTTTCCCTGAGCGACACCCTGCTGATCTTCACCAATGATTCCTCCTCCAACCCGGCCCGCATTGCCCTGATGGGTCAAGCATCCGAAGGAATCTCACCCGCCGGGAATTCGCCGCTGCCGTCCGTCTTTCGCCTTTTGCAAAACTATCCCAATCCCTTCAATCCGGCCACGCAAATCCGCTTTGATCTGCCCCGGGCTGCGCACGTCCGTTTGGAAATCTTCGATCTCCTCGGCCACCACGTCGCCACGCTCTTGAATGAAGATACGGTTGCCGGTGGCCATGCCGTCATCTGGGATGCCACCTCGCAGCCCAGCGGCCTCTATTTCTGCCGGTTCAGCACGAAAAGCTTTTCCGACACAAAGAAAATGCTGCTGCTGAAGTAAGAATCTCATCTAACGCACCGCCGCGCGGGGTGTCCTTACCCCGCGCGTTTTCCCGCTACACCAAAAAGGCACGGATGCGCTCCGTGCCTTTTTGCTTTTCGTTTTCTGCTCTCTGCTTTACTTCACGAGCATCATTTTCTGGGTGGCGGTGTAGTGGGCAGAAGAGAAGCGGCAGAAGTAGAGGCCGCTGGCCACGTGCCGTCCGCTCTGGTCATCGCTGGCCCAGGCATATTGGTAGCGTCCTGCACTCAGCGTCCCGCTGTAGAGCGTCTTCACCAGCCGTCCCTGCAAATCATACACCTCCAGCCGTCCGAACGCCGTGGCCGGAATGTCCAGCCGGATCCGGGTTTCCGGATTGAAAGGATTCGGATAGTTGGGGAACAGCTTGTATTCGGTCGGCAGCACGCTTTCGCCCTGCGCCACCGCCAGGTCAATCGTCACCACCAGCGGCGCGGACATCACCTGCGCGCCCGTATAGTGCACACCGACTTTGTACGTAACGGTTCGGCCATTGGGCAGCGGCTGGTCGGTGAAAACCGTATCGGCCAACTGCTTGGCAATCAGCGTGTCATTGCGGTAAACGGAATACAGGATGCCCGGATTGAATGCATAGTCCTGACACTCGGGCCGCCGCCAGCTTAGCGTGACCGCGCCCATGTTCTGTCCGGCGGACAGTTCGCGCGCCGGATCCAGCCGCCAGGCATCCATGAACACGGTGTTCATGATTCCCGCGTCGATCTCCACCTGATCCACCCGCGCCCGCTCATAGCCCGCCATCTGCAAGACTCCACTCGACGGCGCCGCGGGCACCGAATCGATCACCAGCGGTTGCGTGCCGGAGGCACTCATCAGGCGTCCCGCAAACCGCACGGTGCGCGTCGTGCCTTCCGCCGGCGGCGGATTCAGCGATAGAATCAGCGTCACCTGGCCGTACTCTGTAACGTGCCCCGTGGTGACTCGCAGGGCCGCCTGATCCTGCACCGGCCACGACCAGTCGCTCAGCACCGTGCGCTGCACCTGAACCCCGGTGTTCTCGGCGGGGTTTTCCAGTCCGACGGTGCATGATCCCGAACCGCTTAATGAGCCATACAGGAAGCGCATCTCGCAGTCGCCCGTGGCTGTGGGATAGAATGCCGGATCGAGCAACTGCACTTCCCACGTATTCACCAGATGGTTGGGCAGCAGGCGCTGGCTGACAAATTCAAAAATCCAGCGGCCACCCGCACTGTCGAAGTAGCTGTACTGGCTTTCCCCAAATCCCCGGTCGAAATCACCCCACAGCGGTGCAATGATTCCCGGAGGATCGCCGGCGGAATCGGACGGAATGCGCGTGTTGATCCGGCCCGTCTCCCGGTGAATTCCCGGCAGCATCCAGCCGTTGCAGTTGACCGTCAGACTGTCCGTCAGCCAGCCATAAAAGATCATCGGAAACGGCGCGGCAAAGAAGGCCGCCGAATCAGCATGCGGATACGTGAACGCGGTGCCGTGACCGCCACCCGAGGGCCTTATGTCCACCCAGTCATAGGGACAGGGCAGAGCGCGGTCAAAGCGGTCATACACCCGGTAGCCGTAGGCATCCGCCGGGCTGGGCTCGCACATCGCAATCGGAAGTGTCAAAATCACATGCGTCGTATCCGCGGCGGTCACCGTCACCGTGGTATCGGCGTCGTAAATCCGCGGTGGAACCGTGGCCACCGAATAGCGGATATGCACCGAATATGGATTGATCGGCAGCGACTGCACGAACTGGCCGCTCGCATTGTTCAGCAAGGTATCGAGCGGCGTTCCGGTAAAACTCACCCGCGCCCCCGCCACAGGAAAACCGCTCTGCGTAATCACCGTGCCCGCCAGAATCCCGGACGGTGTCGGCGGCATGGTCAGACTGATGTGTACCGTATCTTGGGCGACAATCTGCACGTTCTGCTGAATCTGCGTCTGGTAGCCGAACTTGGTGTAGTTGACGGTGTAGCTGCCCTCTTCCACCACGACAAGATTATAATATCCCGCCGCATTGCTCAATGTAAACCCGGGTTGCCCCACCGCCTGCACCCGCACGCCCGGCAGCGGATCGCCGTTCGCCAGCGTAATCGTGCCGTCCACGCGTCCCAGCGCCGACACCGACACCACCGCCGCATAGGCATCCACCATGCCCATGCCGAACGTGTTGTCATCGCCCTGCGGACCATAGTCGGCGTCGATTGCGGTGTTCATCAGGGCTTCTTTGATGGTCAGCACGTCGCAGTTGGGACAGGCTTCGCGCATCAGCGCCACAATTCCCGCCACGTGCGGCCCGGCCATCGACGTGCCGCTCATCGTCGTATAGCTGTTATTCGGATAACTGGAGTAGACGTCTACGCCCGGCGCTACGATTTCCGGTTTGATCGCCGCCGCATTCGGGGCGCAGCCCGAAGGACCGCGGCTCGAAAAATCGGCAATCGGATAGGGGGCCACGCTGTCGGATGACAGATCCACCGCGCCAATCGAGAACATCTCGGTGGCACTCAGCGCAAAGCGCGCCGGCGGACGCAGCGAATTGGCGGACGGGCCTTCATTGCCCGCGCTCCACGTCACCACCGGCCCCGCCGCTTCACAATTCAGAATCGCCGTGTTCCAGTTGGAAAAGCAACTGCCGTCGGGAAGTCCCCACGAATTGTGGATCACGTCGGGGACGTCGTCGATGGTATTCGCATTGCCGTCCGGATCGGCAAACCACTCAAACGCGTCGAGCACTTCCTGCGTCATATCGCCGCCGTTGTCGATGGCGTTGCAGGCAATCCACTTGGCGTCGGGAGCCGCGCCCACGGTAATCGTGTCGCCATTGGTGCGGATTTCCCGCCCGCACATCGTGCCCATCGTATGGGTGCCGTGCCCCCAGGTGTCGTACGGGGTATCCTGCTGCCCCTGAATGTCCCGGAAGCACTGGTCGTGCGGTGCGTCGTTGCCGCGCCAGCGGCTGGCCAAGGCAGGATGCAGACCGTCCACACCGGTGTCCAGTCCGGCCACCAGCCGTCCGTGTCCGGTGATCCCCAGTTCGCGGTTTACCCGTGTCGCCCCGGTGGCTCGCTGCCCGACCGGAATCGCCTCGTTATCCAGAGTGCCGAAGAAATGCTGGCGCAGCGGCCCCCGCACCACCGGTTCAATCAATTCGGTCCGGTAATCGAAGCCGATGGATTCCACCGCCGGGTCGGTCGCCAGCTCCAAAATTGCCTTCGCCCCACAGGAGAAGGTGATCAGGTTCTCGATCCAAAAGGCTCGATAGTTTCCGATCTCGCCTGCGGCTTTCATCCGGTCCAGACGCGCCCGCACGGGTGGCTGTGTTTCGGCGGCATTGGCCTTCAAGGCCTGGATGACCAGCCGATGCCGCTCGGCCAGCGGAGCCTTCCGCAGATGCAGGTCCCGGTCAAGAGCCCGCAGGTCGCGGGGCGAGTGAAGTTTGACGATTACGTTGAAGCTCTGATTCGCTCCCGCCGTCGTCAACGCGCTTTCCAATGCAGGTTCCAGCTCTGCGGCGAGCAGCGCCCCCACACAGAAAAGGGAGAACAGGATGCACGACACCATGGACAGTTTCACGGCAGCTCCCTTCCGGTCAAGTTATGAGTCTGCAAATGTAGAAGAGGCTGCCCGACCCTCGGGCAGCCTCTTGTCGAATGTTTTGCTTATTTCACCAGCATCATCTTCTGCGTGGCGGTGAAGTGCGGTGACGCGAAGCGGCAGAAATACAAGCCGCTGGCCACCTGTTGCCCCACGTCGTCGTGGCTGTTCCAACTGTACTCGTAGTGCCCTGCCGTCAGCAGTCCGCTGTACAGCGTCCGCACCAGCCGCCCTTGCAGATCGTACACCTCCAGCCGGCCTTCGGTCGTTGCAGGAACGTCGAGACGGATGCGGGTGTCCGGGTTGAAAGGATTCGGATAGTTGGGGTAGAGCTGATAGACCGTCGGCAGAGTGCCGAGCGGCAGCTTCGCCGAAAGACCAATCGTCACCTCCAGCGGCGCATGAGCCCGGCCATAACGATAGACCGCTTCCACCTTATAGGCAATCACGGTGCTGTCGGGGAACGGCTCGTCGACGAACATGCTGTCGGTCATGGCCGATGCCATCAGCGTATCGTTGCGGTAAACATTGTAGCGCAGCGACGGCAGCGCCCGGAACTGCACCGACTGCGGCGAGTTCCAGCGCAGCGTTACGGCGTGGCCGGCCTGCGTAGCGGAAACGTTGGACGGTGGGTCGAGGCGCCACGCGTCGACCGTCATCGTGTTCATCTGGTTGGGAAGAATCACGTGATGATCGAAACGCGCCTGCTCGTAGCCGTCGATAAACAGCAGACCGCTCACCGGGGCCGCCGGCACCGAATCGGCCACGAAGGCTGTGGGATAGGTCGTGTTCACCGTGCGTCCGCCGATCACCAGCCGCAGGGCCGTGCCGTCGGACGGCGGCGGATTCAACTGCGGAGTAACGGTTGCCTGGCCGCGCTGAGTGGCGCGTCCCGTGGTGAAGCGCAGCGCCGCGCCGGTTTCAATCGGCCAGGACCACGAACTGAGCGTCGTGTTGTGGATCACCTGAATGCCGGTGCTCCGCGAGGGATTCTCGATGCCGATGGTGCTGCTGAACGGATAGTTCAACTGCATCACGCCGTACAGGAACAGGATGTCGCAGTCGCCGGTGGCCGTCGGACGGTACACCGGATCGAGCAGTTGCACCTGCCAGTTGTGCAGCGGGTTGCTCGGAGTGGACAGCTTCTGATTGTTGAACTGCAGCACCCAGCGGCCGCTGGCCGTGTCATAGTAGCTGTACTGCAAATTGCCGTTGCCGTTGCGCAGGTCGTTCCAGAACGGCGCGATAATTCCCGCGGGCGCGTTGGGCGCGGAACTGGAATAGGGAATGGTAAAGTCCTGGTTGCCTGCTTCATGATGCACACCCGGCAGCATCCAGCCGTTGCAGTTCACCGTCAAGGTATCCGAACTCTGCCCATAGAAGGAGAGCGGGAACGGCGCGGGAAGGAACGTGCCGGAGTCGGCATTGGAATACGTGAATTCCACGCCCGGACCTTCCAGCCCCGGATCCAGTTCGAACCAGTCGTACGGACAGGGCAGATCGCGGTCATAGCGGTCATACACCCGGTAGCCGTAGGCGTCCGCTGGGCTGGGCTCCACGATGTCCACGCTGATGATCAGCGAAGCGTGGGTCGTGTCCCCCGCGGTCACCGTAACCACCGTATCCGCGTTGACGGTGCGCGGCGGAGTGAGGTTGATCGTAAACGTGATGTGCACATTGTACGGATTGGCCGGCAGGATCTGTACGAACTGTCCGGCGGCATCGGTCGTCAGCGTATCCAGCGGAGTGCCGGGGAAATTGACGCGCGCGAACTGCACGGGAACGCCGCTCTGCAGCACCACGGTCCCCAACAGCACTCCCGAAGGAGTGGGAGCCATCGTCTGGCTCAGGTGAACCGTGTCGCCCGCCACGATCTGCACGTTGTTCTGCGTGATCGTCTGATAGCCGAACTTGGTGTAGTTGACACTGTAGGTGCCTTCCTGCACCACCACGAGGTTGTAGTAACCCGCCGTGTTGGTCAGCGTCGTGCCGGGCTGCCCCGTCGCCTGCACCTGCACACCCGCCAGAGGATTGCCGTTGGCCAGCGTCACATAGCCGTCCACGCGGCCCAGCGACGAAATCGAAACCACCGCCGCGTAGGCGTCCACCATGCCGTGACCGAAGGTGTTGTTCTCACCCGCCGGCACATAGCCGCTGTCGTTGGCCGTATTGATCAGGGCTTCCTTGATGGTCTGCGGGTCGCAGTTGGGACAGGCTTCGCGCATCAGCGCCACAATTCCCGCCACGTGCGGACCGGCCATCGAGGTGCCGTCCATGTACTGATAGCCTGTGCCCGGAACGGACGAAATCACATGCACGCCGGGAGCGACGACTTCCGGCTTGATGGCATTGGTATTCGGCGCGCAGCCCGACGGGCCGCGGCTGGAAAAACCTGCGATGGGATACGGCGGCGTGCTGTCCGCGGACAGATCCACCGCGCCAATCGAGAACATGTCGGTGGGCGAGAGTTCGAAGGTCGCCGGCGACCGCAGCGTCTGCGCGCTTGGGCCTTCATTGCCCGCGCTCCACGTGACCACCGTCCCCGCGGCTTCGCAGTTCAAAATTGCCGTGTTCCAGTTGTTGAAACAGGCGCCGTACCCCGGCATCGAGGTCGTCACGCCCCAGGAGTTGTGCACCACGTCGGGCGAGTCGGCGACCGTCGTGGAGTCGCCATCCGGGTCCGCCAGCCACTGAAACGCATCCAGAACGTCCTGCGTGAACGGAGAACCGACGCCCTGATTGATCGCGTTGCAGGCGATCCACTCCGCGTCCGGAGCCGCGCCGATGGTCAGGGTATCCCCATTGGGCAGAAACGCGCGTCCGGTCATCGTGCCCATCGTGTGCGTGCCGTGCCCGCCGCCGTCGTTCGGCGTCTGCGTGCCCGTGCCCAGCACATCCAGCCAGCACTCGGCATGGGGATGGGTCAAGCCGCGCCAGCGGTCATGCAGCGCGGGATGAGTGCCGTCCACACCCGTATCCAGACCGGCAATCAGTCTGCCGCGTCCGGTAATGCCCAGTTCACGGTTCACCCGCTGCGCGCCGGTGGCGCGCTGGCCAACCGTCACGGCGTCGTTGTCAAGCTGCTCGCCCCGTTGCTGGCGGATCGGTCCGCGTGCTACCGGGTCGATCAGCGCGGCCTTAAAGTTGTAGCCGACCGATTCCACCGCCGGATCCGTCGCCAGCGCCTGCATCGCCTCTGCTTTGCCGGAGACCACGATCAAATTCTCGATCCAGTAAGCCGTGTAGCCTTCCACCAGCCCTTGAGCCTTCATGGCTTCCAGGCGGGCGACGACCGGCCCTTGGGTCGCGGCGGCGTTCTGGTGCAGCGCGTGGATGACAATCCGGTGGCGGTCGGCCAGAGTCGCATGCCGGGCATGCAGCTCCTGGTCCAGCGCCTGAATGTTGCGCGGATTGTAAAGTTTGACAATCACACTGAAGGTCTGCGTGGCGTCGGCCCTGAGCAGATTATTTTCGAGGGCGGGTTCCAGTTCCGCAGCGTGCAGAACTCCCACACCCAAAAGCGTAACAAGGATGCAAATCCCAAAGAGCAGTTTCACAGCAGCTCCAATTCTTCCTGATAGGGTATCTATTAAAGGATCACGGGCTGCCCGCTTCCGGGCAGCCCGTGAAGTCGGGTCTATTTGACGAGCATCATTTTCTGGGTGGCGGTGTAGTGGGCAGAAGAGAAGCGGCAGAAGTAGAGGCCGCTGGCCACGTGCCGTCCGCTCTGGTCATCGCTGGCCCAGGCATACTGGTAGCGTCCTGCACTCAGCGTCCCGCTGTAGAGCGTCTTCACCAGCCGTCCCTGCAAATCGTACACCTCCAGCCGTCCGAACGCCGTGGCCGGAATGTCTAGCCGGATCCGGGTTTCCGGGTTGAAGGGATTGGGATAGTTGGGGAACAGCTTGTATTCGGTCGGCAATACGCTTTCGCCCTGCGCTACCGCCAGGTCAATCGTCACCGCGTAGGGGGCCGCGGCGGCCTTGCCATAGCGATACACGGCTTCAACCACATAATGTACCGTGCTGTCGTTCGGCAGCACCTGATCGGTGAAGAAGGTGTCCGCCAGCGCGCCGTTGCGCAGCACACCGTCGCGGTACACGGCATAGCGCAGCGCCGGATTGGCATGGAATTCCACCGACTGCGGACGCGTCCAGTTCAACACCACCACGCCGTTGTTCTGCGAGCCGGAAACCGACCGCGGCGGATCGAGCCGCCAGGCTTCCATCGCCACGTTGACATTGCCGTTGGGCGGAACCACCGCATGGTCCGCGCGTCCGGCTTCGTAGCCGGCCATCCGCAGCACACCGCTGACCGGTGCCGCCGGAACCGAGTCGGCGCCCAGTGTTGCACCGTACGTCGAACTGATCAGACGTCCGCCGATGTGAACCGCCAGCGGCGTGCCGTTGGCCGGAGGCGGATACAAGGACAGCGTGATGCCCGCATGGCCCACCTGCGTGGCCCGACCGGTCGTGAAACGCATCGCCGCGCCACTGGCAATCGGCCAGCCCCAGGTCTGAACCGTGCTGTCCTGCATCACCTGAATACCCGTCGTCTCGAGCGGATTCTCGATGCCGATGGTGCAGGCCGAAAGCCAGCCCATCGGGCCGTACAGGAACAGGATATCACAGTCGCCGGTGGCGGTCGGGTAATAGGCCGGATCGAGATAATGCACTTCCCAGTTGTGCACGTAGCCGGTCGGCCAGGACAACTGCTGGGCAACAAACTGGAAGATCCAGCGGCCATTGGCCGAGTCATTGCGCACATACTGCCGCGCCGCGCTAACCGGCCGCACGTCATTCCAGAAGGGCGCGATGATTCCGGGAGGATCACCCGCCGAGTCCAACGGAATGCGCGTGGCGACACGCCCGGCTTCGTTATGCACACCCGGCAGCATCCAGCCGTTGCAGTTCACCGTCAGGGTGTCCGAGAGTTGGTTGTAGAAGGAAATGGGGAACGGAGCGCGGAAGAAGTTGGCGGCATCCTGGCCGGGATAGGAGAAGGCCGTGCCGCCGCCGTTCTGCGCCGGATCCAGATTCACCCAGTCGTACGGACAGGGCAGATCGCGGTCATAGCGGTCATACACCCGGTAGCCGTAGGCGTCCGCCGGGCTGGGCTCCACAAGATCCACATAAGCCGGGAAGGTCACATGGGTCGTATCGCCCGCGGTGATGGTAACCGTGGTGTCAATCGTAATGCCGCGCGGCGGATTGATATTCAGCACGAACTCGATATGCACGGCGTAGCCCGTCGCCGGCAGCACCTGCACAAAGCGTCCGGTCGTGTCCGTGATCACCGGAACCAGCGGCGTTCCGGGGAACTGCACGCGGGCGTTGGCCACCGGAGCGCCGCCCTGCAAGGTAACGCGTCCGGCCAGAACTCCCGTCGGCACCGAATTCATGGTCACGTTCAGGTGGGTCGTGTCGCCTTCCACGGTCAGCACGCTGTCGTGCAGAATGGTCTCATAGCCGAACTTGTAGAAACGCAGCGTGTAATAGCCCGGCTGCGTCGTGCGCAAATTGTAAAAGCCCGCGGTATCCGTGGTGGTATGGTTGGTGGTCGTCATCGCTTCCACCAGTACGCCCGGAACCGGAGTCCCGGCGCTGGTCGTCACATGGCCGTCCACCCGGCCCAGGGAGTAAACCGCCGTCACGGCGGCAAAGGCGTCCACAAAGCCGTGGCCCCACGTATTATCGTCTCCGGCGGTTCCGTGATCGATCGCCGTATTGATCAAGGCTTCCTTCAGCGTCTGCGGATCGCAATCCGGGCAGGCTTCGCGCATCAGCGCAATAATACCCGAGATGTGCGGTCCGGCCATCGACGTGCCGTCCATGAAGTCGTACGAGTTATTTGGCAGCGAAGAATAGACATGCTGGCCCGGAGCGACAATTTCCGGCTTCATGGCATTGGTATTCGGCGCGCAGCCCGACGGGCCGCGGCTGGAGAAGTCTGCGATCTGGTACGGGGCAATGCTGTCCGCAGACAGGTTCGCCGCGCCGACCGAAAAGACCTGTGTGGGGCTGAACTCGAACTTGGCCGGTGAGCGCATGCTGCCGGCACCCGGGCCTTCATTGCCCGCGCTGAACACCACCACCACGCCCACCGCTTCGCAGTTGACGATTACCGTGTTCCAGTTGGCAAAGCAGTTGGTATAGGTCGGGTCGTTGCCAATATTGGCAAACACGCCCCAGGAATTCTGAATCACGTCCGGCATGTCTTCCACAGTGGTGGAATCGCCGTCCGGATCGGCGAACCATTCGAAGGCATCGAGGATATCCTGATCCAGCGCACGGCCTACACCCTGGTTGATCGCGTTGCAGGCGATCCACTCTGCGCCCGGAGCCGCGCCAATCGTCAGCGTGTCGTTGCCCGTAACCGCCTGGCCGGTCATGGTGCCCATCGTATGCGTGCCATGGCCGCCGTCGTCCTGCGGCGAGTTGGGCGAGGTGCCCAGCAGGTCCAGCCAGCACTCGGCATGGGGATGAGTCAAGCCGCGCCAGCGATTATGCAGTGCGGGATGGCTGCCGTCCACACCCGTATCCAGACCGGCGATAATCGTTCCCCGGCCCGTAATCCCCAGTTCGTGATTGACACGGGTGGCGCCCGTAGCGCGATGTCCCGTGGTCACGGTTTCATTATCCAGCATAAAAGGCACGTGGTGGCGAATCGGGCCGCGCGCCACGGGGTCAATCAACGCCGCCTTGAAGTTGTAGCCGATGGATTCCACCGCCGGATCCGTCGCCAGAGTCTGAACGGCTTCGGCATTTCCTGCGACCACAATCAGATTCTCGATCCAGTGAGCCGTGTAGCCTTCTACCAGGCCCCGCATCTTCATCTTCTCCAGCCGCGTCAACACCGGGCCCTGGGTCTCTTCGGCATTGAGGTGGAGCATATGCAGCACGATCCGGTGCCGGTCAGCCTTGGATGCCTTCTGCGCGTGCAGTTGCTGATCCAGCGCGATAATGTCGTGCGGATTGTGAAGTTTGACGATCACACTGAAGCTCTTGCCGGGGTCAGCGTTCGCCAAAGCGTTTTCCAGTGCAGGGTCCAGTTCAGCGGCGAGGAGTCCTCCCACACCGATAAGGGAAACAAGGATGCAAATCCCAATAAGCAGTTTCACGGCAAATCCCTTCTAAAGGCTAAATTGACAAGCCCTTGCAAGCGGCTTGTTCTTCTGATGCTCCAATGCTTAATAATACCAATTTTATAGACCAAGCTCAACATCCAAGACACAGATTGCTGCAAATCCTAATTTTTGGCTCCAACCCGCATTTGAGTCTTGTAAAATATGATAGTTGTAATCCGAATACAGGGTTCTGGCCGGGCAGAACAGGGAGGAAGCTTCAATGGGCGGCTCTCGCCCGTCCAACTTCAACCTATGCCACGCGTCAGCCCAAACATGCCACTAACCGCACGCTCCGTCGTGCCGGATTCTTGGTGCGCCTCGCGGCCCCCTTACGAAAACTAGCCGGCACGCTCCGTCGTGCCGGATTCTTGGTTCTCGGTTCGCGCCACGGCGGAGCGCGGCACCTAGTCTTGGAGAGGGATGCCGCACGGGAAAAGCGGGACCGCGCGGTCTTCCGCGCTGTCCCCCCGCCGAAGGCGGCCTTGGGATCCAACGCCCCGCGTTGGGTGCAGGCGTCACGCCTGCCTATAGCATTATTTATGCCATGTCGTTTTGCAGCCTGCCGGAAAGGGATAAGTTTGGCCCGGTCAGATTTTGCCGACCATGCCTCCCGGCTACCGCTTGGGCCCGGAAGTTCGCCGCAAAGGCGATGCAATCTATCGGCTTAATACTGTAAAAACAACCAAATCATCGAAATCGCCTGTTTCAATATGGTTTGAGTAAAAGGGACTGAAGTCTTGTGTGTCTGAGCTATGCTTAGTATATTAAGTCTGTTCTGAAAGACTTACTCTTGCCTGAGAACAGTCTAACACCTCGCATTATCAACTGCCGGAGAATGCATGAAAAAGGTTTTGGTTTTGGTGACTCTACTGGCCGCGCTCTGTACATTCGCGCTGACCAGCCCCCAGCCCTCGGTGATGCCCCTGTCCAGCCCGGACAAGAACGCGCCGGAACAGGTGACAAAGAAAGAGGCGACCTCTAATCCGGTTGACGCAGCAGCCATGGAACGCGCGCGCGTCGAAGAAGCCCGGAAAGTCGAAAGTGAAATGAACGCCGCGCAGCAGCACGGCAAGTCCGGTTCTCTTGATAATTGTGCGATCCCCTTCCCCGAAGGGTTTGAAGGCAATGGCACCACGTTGCCGGCGTGCTGGCAGGTGTTCGACGTCAATAATGATCTGAAGACCTGGACCGTCTATACCAGCAGCGGCTGGCAGCATGGTGGCACCTACCATCTGCGTTACACCTATCATAGCACGAATGTGGGCAACGATTGGGCGATCAGCCCGGCCGTGAATCTGACCGGCGGAACCACGTATGCCCTGAAGTTCTGGGAGCGTGTTTATAGCTCCTCGAACCCCGAAATGTGCGAGATCCTGTACGGTACGTCGCAGACGGTGGCCGGTATGACCAACGTCATCACGGCAGTACAGACCTACACCAACGCGACCTACGCTCAGGTGACCTACACGTTCGTCCCGGCAGCGTCCGGAACATACTATATTGGCTGGCATGACGTCAGTGCGGCCAACAAGTATTATCTGGCCCTGGACGACATCACGCTTGACGCCATCGTCCCGGACAACTTCGCTACCACCAGCATCACCAATCCGCTCTCCACGGTTCGCTATGATCCGTCCGCGTCCGTGCCGGTGACCGCAGTTGTCCAGAATATGGGCACGGCAACCGAAGCGGCCACGGTCAGCTATCAGCTCGCCGGCGGCGCGATCATTTCCGAGCCGACAGGTGTGCTTGCTCCCAATGCGACCGAAACCCATACCTTCGCAACCCCTGTAACTCTGCCCGCCGCCGATGGCACCTACCTGCTTAAGGTGTGGACCGATCTGGCTGGCGATGTCTATCACAACAACGACACGTCCAGTGTCAGTGTTCGTGTGCTGAACTGCACCACGCAGGTTCCGAACTGCCAGAATTTTGACGCGATCATTACCCCGAATCTGCCCGACTGCTGGGCCACCGGCGGCACGGCTCCCCTGTGGAGAACCACCGCCACCAACCACACCACGCCCAATGCGATCACATCCTACTATGTGAGCAGCACGCAGCGCGACGCCTGGCTGTGGTCCCCCGCTTACTCCCTGACCGGCGGCGTGGCCTACCAGTTGAAGTTCTGGTACAAACTGGAAAGTGCCACCTATCCGCAGACCATGGAAATCAAGTACGGCGCCGGACAGAATGCGCCTGCTATGACCGAAGTGCTTCTCGCCGGCACCGCCTACACCTCGGCGAGCTGGGTTCAGGTCATCTACTCGTTTACCCCGGTAGCCAGTGGCAACTATAATATCGGCTACCACATGATCACCGGCACGGCGAATTCTTACTACGGCTTCTTCATGGATGATGCGTGCATTCAAGTTGCCCCGGCTACCGGCCGCTGCTGCTACCTCGATGCCAATCACCACGGAGCCTGTGCGGACAACCTTGAAGCGGATTGCAACGCTCTCGGCGGTTCGTGGACGGCAGGTTTGACCTGCGCCACCGATCCCTGCCAGACCGGACGTTGCTGCTACGCCAACTACTCCGGTTGCGGCGATCTTCAGCAAATCGAATGCACTTACCTGGCCGGCAACTGGACCGCCGGTCTGACCTGTGCGGCCAATGCCTGCCCGCCCCCTCCCCCGGCTAACGACCTGTGCGCGAACGCCATCCCCGTCGCCATCCCGTCCCAGACGGCCGGCACCACGGTCGGCGGCAGCGAAGACACGGCCCCAAGCTGCATCGTATCCAGCAGTGCACCCAACGTCTGGTACACGATGGTCGGCAACGATCACCGCGTCACCGTCGGGACCTGCACCTCGTCCTATGACACGCAGATCCGGATCTTCACCGGCACGTGCGGCAGCCTTACCTGCGTCACGGGTGATGATGACGCCTGCGATTCTCCCAACGGCAATGGCTCGCGCGCAACGTTCTGCACCGATCTGGGCGTCACCTACTATATTATGGTCGGCGGCTGGAGCGGCGCGAACGGCACGTTTACCCTCGATGTCGCCGACGGCGATAATTGCCACATCAACTGCGCCACCTACGCGCCGTGCGGCACCCCCACCGAAACCGAGTCGAACAATACCTGCCAGACCGTTGACGCTCAGGTCCTGACCTGCGACGCCACGGTGTACGGTACGATCTGCCCCGTCTCGGATGTGGACTACTACTCCCTTGATGTTCCCCCGATGAAGGTCCTCACCGTCTCCCTGTATGACGGCGACGCCTGCGTCACGACACCTGCCGTCATTTCGGCGGTGGACATTCTGAATGACACCTGCGGCACCATCAGCGCCAATCAGCACACCGGCTGGGCCATCAACAACCCCACCGCCAACACGCTGTATTACAAGCTGAAGGTTCACGGCGATGGCCAGAACGCTTCCCGCTACCGCCTCGCCGTCACCTGCTGTGACGTCACCAACTACCTCCAGCATCCCATCGTGATCGGCCCCGGCTTCCACTTCCAGCAAGTCGTCAACACCTGCTGCGCGACGGTGGCTGTGGACTCGATCTACGGCGGCGGCTGCGGCCTCGGTACCCTCTGGGGAGCTGGCCCGGGCGTCATCTTCCGCTACACCATCGAATCGGCGGCCCAGATCACCATGTCGGCCAACGGCACCGCCGACCTGCAGATCTACGTGTTCACCGATCCGGCCAATCCCAAGGGCTCCTGCGTCGGTTCGCGTGACGCGGGCAATCCCGAGACCCTGACCTTTGCCGGAATGCCTGCCGGAACCTACTACGTTCAGGTGGACGTCTACTCATCGACCCATAACGCCTGCGGCAACATTACCTTCACCATCGACAGCGACGTTGCGCTGCCGGTAGAACTCGATGGAGCACCCGCCGCAACGGCAGGTGATGCCTCGGTCATGCTGAATTGGGCCACCGCCTCGGAGACCAGCAACAGCCGCTTCGATATCGTTCGCAACGATCATGTTGTCGGACGGGTAGAAGGCGCGGGCACCAGCCCGGTTCGTCATACCTATCGCTTCACCGATACCGGCCTGGCTAACGGCACCACCTACACCTATACGCTTCGTTCCATCGCGGTCGACGGTTCGAGCCATGATCTGGCTTCCGTCAGCGCCACGCCGACCTACGGCGCGGGCATGGTTACCGAATATGCTCTTCGCCAGAACTACCCGAATCCGTTCAACCCCACCACCAGCATCGCGCTGGATCTGGTGGAAGGCGGCTTCGTCAGCCTGAAGGTCTACAACCTGATGGGTCAGGAAGTAGCGTCTCTGGTGAACAATGCCATGGATCAGGGCCGCCACGTCGTCAGCTTCGACGCGTCGAACCTGTCCAGCGGCATCTACTTGTACCGTCTGTCGGTCAACGGTTTCGTGGCCGAAAAGAAAATGCTTCTGATGAAATAGTCTACCCCTGGGGATGGGCTCCTGCCCGTCCCTCTCTGCGGAAAGACTTCGTTGGATAAGGATGTGAGAGGGTACAAGCCACTGTACCCGCGCACCTCCCGAATTCCACCTCCCACAGAGACGGATTTCACGTAATTAAGGGCGACCCTCGGGTCGCCCTTATTTTTTGTCCTACTCTAATATTATCAAAGTATCCGCCGTAGGAAACCTTTCACAAAAACCCCTTTGCTGTGTGGACGTGCCATGTTCCAGAAAGAGTCCCTCTAACCGAGGCGAGTTTGCCGCTTCGTGCCTCTATTCTTATATTTACTGACCCGGGATCGTAGTCTTAATGGGTTAGAAACAGGATGATAACATCCTCATAGAGGCCTTGCCTTTTTTTATCAGACTACTTGAAGGTCTTGTGAACCCTACCTACGGTTAGTATATTAAGACTGCTTACTAAGCGCGGGCCTCGTGTGTCCTATGGATTCCCCACTGTTATTCCATAAACCGAGGAGAGACCCATGAAAAAATTGTTGTTAGTGTGTGCCGTTCTGGTGGCCTTCGCCTGTATGGCGTTTGCCGCAGAACAATCCGACTACGGCCTCGCCAAGCAGGCCATGGAGCGTCAGGCAAGCGGTGCTACCCTGTCCAAGGCCGAGCAAACCCTTGTGGACACGTACTTTGGTTCCCATGGTTCCAGCGGCTCGCTGGATGCTTCGGGCGGTCCGGATCCCGCGTATTACTATTATGTAGACAATACCGGCGCGGATACCGTGCAGTATTCCTGGATCGAACTCTGTAGTGATGCTACTGCCAGCGTCGTTATGACGGGCGGAGATGATGTTTCCAACTCTATCTCCCTTGGAATGACCTTCCCGTATTATGGCACCAACTACACCACCGCTTGGGCCAGCTCCAACGGTATGCTGTCCTTCAACGCGACAAACACCGCCTACTCCAACTCCTGCATCAGCAGCACCAACACCAACTCCGCCATCTACGTCTACTGGGATGATATGCTCCAGGTGGCGGGCGTGGCTCCCGGCACCTGCACCAACGGCGCCCTCTATTACAAGAACTTCGGCGACTACACGGTTGTCGAATGGCATCTTTTCGATCCGTACTCCGGCACAGGCCTGACCTCGGTCGAATGTATTCTCTGGACGTCGGGTATGATCAAGCTCCAGTGGAATTCGCCCGAGTATACGCACACCTCGATTTCGGCCACCGTCGGGATCGAAGCTCCGCTGACCAACGGTCTGCAATACCTCTGCAACACCGCTGGAATCGTCGGCGGACGCGCGGTTGTGTTCTATCGCAACGTGCCGCAGTATCCCGAACTCGGCGTTTCGCTGCTGGCCCCGTGCGGTGCCAACTTTATCGGCGACCAGATGCTTCCGGTCAGCTTCCGCGTGACCAACAACGGTCCGGTGACCTCCGTCCCCTGCACCGGGTATTACAGCATTGATGGCGGCGCCCAAACCGGATCTGCAGCCATTCCGGCGATCGCCCCCGCCGCCTACTATGATGTCGCGTTGGGCAATGCCAGCTTCGTGATCGGTTCGCACACGGTCAGCGGCTGGTTCCTTCCCCACGACAATCCCTCCGGCAACGACTCGACCTCGTGCGCCGTCACGGTCATCGCTCCGTGCCCCTATCCGAACGTCGACAATGAGCAGGTCAACAACATCCCGTGCAATGTGGATGTCCCGACCGTTGCCTGCGGCGCGTTCTATTGCGGCAACGTGGGTGCGGCCAACGATGTGGACTTTTACAAGATCGTGATCACCGAGCCCGACACGCTGAAGATCAACGTCTTTGCCAACGCGACCCCGGGTTACTGGCCGCAGGGCAAGGGCCTCGATTCCAAGGTCACGCTCTATGGTCCCAACTGCGATTCGCTGTATTACAACGACGACTTCAACGGCTCCAACGGCAACCCGGCCGGCTTCGACAGCGGGATTCGCACCATCTGTATGAACCCCGGCGTTTATTATGTCAAGGTGTGGGGCTACAACACGTCCTTCGGTCCCTATGTCCTCAATGTGAACTGCGTGCCGTGCTATGGTCCGTGCGTTCCGGATCAGTTTGTCACCCTGACTCCGAATGACGTCAACTTCCCGGCTCCGCAAAGCGTCTCGGCCTGCGCGCATGTCGCCTTCGGAACGGTGACCCAGATTGTCGTGCCGGTGTCCGTGTCGCAGAACATCCCGGTGGTGACCATCACGTCGGGCTGCTGCAACGACAATTCGTCGCAGCCGCTGTCCGCCTGGGTGCTTGGCGCATGGATCTACAACCCCGCCACGACGTCGTACTCTGCTACCCTCGCCCCGGCTGACGGTTCGACGGGCTGCGCCGTGTGCATTCACCTCGACTTCGTGTTGCCGGTGGAACTGCGGACCTTCGAAGGTGTGGCCGGCGACAACAGCATCAGCTTGAGCTGGGCCACGGCCTCGGAAACCAATGCCGATCGGTTTGAAGTGCTGCGTGACGGTCA